>JBEANF010000001.1:0-3598 GCA_041165585.1 Actinomycetota bacterium
TTCTGCTGTCCATCCAGGACAAACTTTTCGACCACTGCCGCACAATCTGGGTGGCTGTAGAAGCGCCATCCCCCATTGATTGCCTTCAAGCTAAATCCCCGATCCTCATAGCTAGATTGCAGGCGGGCCAAGGACTCGGCCACGACATCAACCGGCACTTCCAGCACGGTCGCCAATGTGAGCTCGGTGACGGGCTCATCAACCACCATCAGAATCGCCTCGATCGATCTATCAACTTCTACATTAGACATTTTCACCCTCTGTTGTCTCATCTATAGCCATTACTGGAATATCAAACTCATCAGTGACCTCGACCTCCCCTTCCTCAGAGCCGGTCCAACTGATCTGGAGCTCTCCGAGGGCGATCACCTGGTTAAATCGCAGATTACCTTGCCGATAAAGGTCAAGTAGGGCAAGAAAGCGAGCCACCACGACCAAGGTTGACTCGGCATCCTGGCAGAGGCTACGAAAACTCATAGTCTTTGAGTGGCGGAGAGCGTCGACTACGAGCTTAGATTGCTCGCTTACGCTCACAAGGGGCATGTGTAGGTGTTCTATAGCCACGACAGGGGCCACTTTCGGGGTCAATACCCGCTCTGCGATCGCCGCAAAGCGATCAGGGCCGACACCAATAAGAACTTCAGGAAGCAGCGCCGATAGCGCAGGATCGAGAGCTACTACACGTGGGAAGGATTTATCGGCCACCTCAATCATGGCCTGGAAGGAGGCTGCAATCTCTTTAAATGCTCGATACTGCAGGAGTCGGGCAAAGAGAATATCGCGAGCCTCAAGTAAGGCCAGATCCTCTTCATCTTCGACCTCACCGCTTGGAAGTAGACGGGCAGCCTTGAGGTCCAGGAGCGTTGCCGCCACGACAAGGAACTCGGTGGCTTGATCCAAACGCCACCCCTCGCCCGAGACTTCAAGGGCTCTGATATAGGCAATAAATTCATCGGTTACCAGGCTTAACGAGACCTCAGTAATGTCGAGCTTGTGGCGCGAGATGAGCTGCAGGAGAAGATCGAAGGGGCCATCAAAATTTGTGAGGTGGACGCTAAAACCGCTCTCAGGAGCGATATTTTCAGCCGTTTCGATCGAAATATCCACGAGGGCACCTTACTTGCTTTTGCCCCGCCACTTGCCGATACACGCGCCAGACGCGTAGAGTCACCGCAGATAGAAAGAGGTTTCTCGCTTGAGCGCTATATCGACAAAGGACGATGATGTCGTCACAACAGCAAGCCTAACGGGCCGCGCTGTTACAACCTTTCCCACACCCGCTCCCCTTGCAGAGCATGGAAACGCTCGCATCATCTCAATCTTTAATCAAAAAGGTGGGGTCGGAAAGACCACCACAACGATCAATCTTGGCGCAGCACTCGCAGAACTTGGTCGACGAGTTCTACTTGTGGACTTCGATCCGCAGGGTGGTCTCTCACTTGGACTTGGCGTGAACGCACACAGCCTTCCACTTGAAAATACTGTCTATCACGCACTGATGGATCCATCTGCCGATATTCAACAGATCGTCTTGAAATCATCTGTCGCAGGCCTTGATTTTCTTCCGGCAAGCCGCGATCTTGGAGCTGCTGAATCAAAGCTGCCATCAGAAATTGGCGGACAGCAATTTCTCAAGCGCGCACTCTCAACACTTAAAGACGATTACGACATCATCTTGATTGACTGCCAACCAACAATGGGTCAACTCACCGTCAACGCTCTGGTTGCATCACATGAAGTAATTGTTCCCTTGCAATGCGAATATTTCGCCCTTCATGGATTTATCGAGCTAAGTGGAAACATCGAAAAGGTAAAAACTTTTCTCAATCCTGAACTCCGTCTTATTGGAATTCTTGCAACAATGTATGACCGAAAAACTCTGCATAATCGCGAAGTTCTGAGTGCAATTCTTGAAAAATATCCCAACGATGTCTTTGACACAATCATCGCCAAAACTATTCGTTTCTCTGAAACTACCGTAGTTGGAGAGCCAATCACTAGTTATGCATCATCATCTGGAGGTGCTGCGTCATACCGACGTCTTGCACGAGAATTAATCGCACGAGGAGGCGCACAATGACACGTAGAGCTAGCTTGCCCGGGGCTGATGAACTTTTTAAGCAGAATAGTCCTGCACTGAGCGCTGTGCGAGAGATCGCACCTGAACCAACACCAGCTGCACCAACTGCAACACCTGCTGCTGCACCTAAAGCAAAGAAAGGTGTGCGTTCAATTCCCCGTCGTCGTGTTGTAAGTGTTGATAAATCACCTTCAGGACGCGAACGTCATGATGAAAAAATCACCGTCTACCTATCCCCTGATGAGCTCTTTGATCTAGATCAAGCACGATTGACTCTCCGTGGAGATCTAGGACTTGCAGTAGATCGTGGTCGAATTGTTCGCGAATCTATTGCTGTGATCATTGCTGATCTTGAGCAAAAGGGTGATCAAAGCATTCTTGCACGCAGACTTCGCGGTATTTAATGCTTACCGTGCGCGGGGATGCGCACTGCTATAGCTCTGACGTATCTTGTCGATGGTGACCAAGGTATAGATCTGGGTTGTTGTAACTGATGAGTGTCCAAGCAATTCCTGTACAACTCGTATATCTGCGCCACCATCGAGTAGGTGCGTTGCGTAGGAATGTCTAAAAACGTGTGGACTTACCTTTCCTTCCAGACCACAGGATTTAGCCGCCTGTAAGACGATATTCCATGCACTTTGCCGAGAAAGCCTTCCTCCACGAGTGTTGAGAAAGAGTGCGCCTTCACTCTTTCCAGATCTAACCGAAAGATTTGGTCGCACACGTACTAAATAATCTTCTAGGGCAGCAAGGGCAAAACTTCCGATAGGCACTATTCGTTCCTTAGAACCCTTTCCTTTGAGCTTAATAGTTTGTATGAATTCATGATCGTTTTCAATTTTGGATAGATCTGCGATATTGATTCCAATTACTTCAGATACTCGTCCACCAGTAGAATAGAGAATTTCCAATAGAGCGACATCTCTAAGAGAGGTGACATCACTTAACGAACGGGCGCTTTCGATCAACAACGCAATCTCTTCTACCGTCAGGGCCTTGGGCAATTTTCGGGAGATTTTATGGGAGGCTATTTCCCCTGTAGGTAGATTCAATTGATATTCGCGGGCGCAGTAGATCAAAAATGATTTAACAGCCGAGTTCGTACGATTAATGCTACTGATCGCCAATGACCGATCACGTAGCCAAACTTCAAAAGCCATCAATGTCTCAGATTTGATCTCGGCGATCGATTTTCCAACACTATTCAGAAACTCTTGGAAATACTTAAGATCGCGACCATAGGACTTCAGAGAATTCTCAGAGAGACCGCGTTCAATACGGAGATGATCTAAAAAAGCCAAAATAGATTGGTTGAGATCTACCTCAATAACCATGAGCTTGGGCAACTGCTGGATACATGATCTTGCCATCATGCACATTCAAACCACCGGCAAGTCCTTTATCTGCGGCAACTGCCTTCTCCCAACCTAAATTGGCTAGTGAAAGTGCATATGGCAACGTTGCATTTGTGAGTGCGTAGGTTGAGGCAACCGGAACTGCACCTGGCATATTGGC
>JBEANF010000002.1:0-14580 GCA_041165585.1 Actinomycetota bacterium
GAGCGAGAGTGATCAAGACAACTCCGACCAGGGCTGAATTACGCAACAAAATAGTTGCGTAATTCCCCATCTCGCTCTAGATTTGCCTCATGCTTAGTACTTTCATCATCGCTCTACGCGAAGGCCTAGAGGCCGCACTTATCGTTGGAATTCTTGTCGCCTACGTCGTAAAGACTGGCCGCAGCCACCTGCTCAGGCCTATTTGGAGCGGTGTTGCTCTGGCTCTCGTCCTTAGTTTTAGCCTCGGAGCCTTTCTCACCTACTCCTCGACCCACCTCAGCGAACGCGGCGAACAGCTATTTGCCGGAACAACATCAGTGTTGGCGGTAGCGCTGGTGACCTGGATGGTCTTCTGGATGAAGCGTGCCGCTCGCGGATTACGCGATGAACTCCATGGCAAGGTAGATAAGGCACATCTCGGAGGGCCCCTTACTTTGGCTGCTACCGCATTCTTTGCCGTTGCTCGAGAAGGTTTAGAGACCGCCCTCTTTCTCTATACAAATTTCCAGAAAGTCGGAGCCGCCTCGACTGCAACGGTAGGGCTAGTTCTTGGTCTAACTCTTTCAGTCGTTCTTGGCTATCTGCTCTACAAGCGAGCTGTGAAGATCAATCTCTCCCGCTTCTTTACGATTACAGGTGTTGCGCTCATCATCGTCGCAGCCGGTGTTCTCTCCTATGGAATCCATGAGTTCCAGGAGCTTGGCTGGTTACCTGGCGAGGAGGCATATATCTGGGATGTCACTAGCTGGATGCCCAAGGATTCATTTGTCGCATCAATCCTTGGTGGCACCATCGGTTTTGACACTACGACTTCTTGGCTCCAGGGCATCCTCTACAGCGTCTATCTGATTGCTGTTTTGATTCCTTATCTTTCAAAGAAGGAGTCACGCCAGAAGTTGGAGCAGAAGGTAGGCGCCTAACTCGTAATCGCGCTCGAGCTACTTCCCTTTTGTATTACCGACCAGTAACCTAGAGCCAACTTCACCGTTTACGAAAGTTGGAAAAATGGCTACCTCAGCATCTGTAGTACTTGTCGATGCAGTTCGCACCCCATTTGGTAAAGCTGGTTCTCTCTATGCCGGCACGCGTGCCGATGACTTAATGGTTCGCGCCATGCGTGGTCTGCTCGAACGCAATCCACAACTTCCACTTGATCAGATCGATGATGTTGCAATTGCTGCGGCTACCCAGACTGGTGATCAGGGTATGAATTTAGGACGTAGCGCATCACTTCTGGCCGGTCTTCCAAATACAGTTCCTGGATACTCCGTTGATCGTTGGTGTGCCGGTGCGATGACTGCGGTGACAACACTTGCAGCATCAATTGCAATGGGTGCAAATGAGGTTGCAATCGCAGGCGGCGTTGAACATATGGGTAACCATCCCATTGGAGATGGGCTTGATCCCAATCCTCGATTTTTAGCAGAGCGCATCGTTGAACAAGATGCGCTAGCAATGGGTGCAACTGCAGAGCGTCTTCATGATCGTTTCCCACACCTAACAAAAGAGCGCGCAGATAAATTTGCTCTAGCGTCTCAGATGAAGACTGCACAGGCATACGCGGAAGGAAAAATTCAACGCGATCTAATTCCAACGGCAGCTAGAAGTGCAGAACTTGGTTGGGGTATTGCAACAGTGGATGAACCACCTCGTCCCACAACAACTCTTGAAGGTCTAGCAACTCTGAAAACTCCTTTCCGTCCAGCAGGGCGAGTGACGGCGGGAAATTCATCAGGTCTCAATGACGGTGCAACAGCGGCAATTCTTGCCAGCGAAGCCAAGGCGCTCGAACTAGGTCTTCCGGTAAAAGCTCGCATGGTTACCTTTGCCTTTGCTGGCGTTGAACCAGAGGTGATGGGTTATGGACCTGTTCCTTCAACAATTAAAGCGCTAAAAAAAGCAGGGCTCAAGATCGAAGATATTGGCGCATTTGAAGTCAATGAAGCCTTTGCGATTCAGGTTCTGGCATTTCTGGATCACTTTGGAATCGCCGATGATGATCCTCGCGTCAATCCATTTGGAGGCGCAATCGCAGTCGGTCATCCCCTTGCCTCGTCAGGTATTCGCTTGATGCTCAACTTGGCTCGCACCTTTGAGGAAAAGCCAGATGTGCGTTATGGAATCACCACTATGTGTATTGGACTGGGCATGGGCGGAACTGTTATCTGGGAGAACCCACACTTTGGAAAGAAGGCATAACTCATGACAACTATCGTCCTTCCAGAAGGTGCGCCAGAAGAAGTAGTAACCAACGCATTGGTTCGCGATGTCGACTTGGCTGCCTTTGGTGCCACGGGCACACTTGCGCTGATTACTTTAGATAATGGCCACGATCACACACGTCCCAATACATTTGGCCCGCAATCACTCATGGCACTTGATACTGCAATCACAGATGCGATTTTACGTAAGCCCGCAGCCATTGCAATTACCGGAAAGCCATTTATCTTTGCCGCAGGTGCTGATTTATCTGCTCTCTCCTTCTTAAACGATCGCGCTCAGGCCGTTGCAATTGGAAAGCTGGGCCATGATGTATTTCGTCGCCTAGATGAATGTGGAATTCCGACTTTCGCCTTTATCAATGGACTAGCTCTCGGTGGTGGTCTCGAAGTTGGATTGCATTGCAACTACCGCACCTTGTCGGCAACAGCATTTACCGCACTTCCAGAAGTCTTCTTGGGACTCGTCCCAGGATGGGGCGGAGCCACAATCCTGCCTCAGCTCATTGGCCCTGAAAAAGCTGTACAAGTCATTATTGCTAATTCACTCAACAACAACACCATGATGAAGGCTAAGGATGCGTTGGCTCTCGGCGTTGTTGATACAGTCTTTGAACCCGCTGATTTCCTAGAAAAGTCGATCGGTTTTGCAGCATCCGTTCTTAGTGGCAAAACAACAATTACTCGTACCGATCACAGCAACGATCCTGCCTGGGATACGGCTCTTGCTACCGGCCGCGCGATTGCACTTAAGAAATTTGGTGGTGCAGAAATTGCTAGCCCTATGAAGGCGCTGGAATTAATCAAGGCCGCTCGCACATCAACTCGCGGGGCTGGTTTCGATGCCGAAGATCAGACACTTGCAGACCTGACAATGTCAGATCCACTTCGTGCATCACTATATGCCTTCAACCTAATCCAAAAGAAGCGCAAGAAGGTTGAGGGTGCCCCAAAGGCAGCCCTTGCTCGCAAAGTGGGCAAAGTTGGCGTAGTAGGCGCAGGACTTATGGCATCACAACTTGCTCTCTTGCTAGTCCGTAATCTCAAATGCCCAGTAGTCATGACAGATATTGATCAAGAACGTGCCGATAAGGGCGTTGCGTGGGTGAAAAATGAATTGGCAAAGCTAGTTGAGAAGAAGCGCATGAGCGCAGAATCGGCCGCTCGACTATCGCTTTTAGTCTCAGGCTCTGCCGACCAAAACGTCTTTGCAGGTTGTGACTTTATTATCGAAGCGATATTTGAAGAACTCTCACTCAAGCAAGAACTCTTCAAGAAGCTAGAGAAGATTGTTTCACCTGAGTGCATCCTGGCTACCAATACATCCTCACTCTCTGTTGAGAAGATGGGTGAAGGGTTGGAGCATCCAGAGCGCGTAGTTGGATTCCACTTCTTTAATCCAGTTGCTGTCATGCCACTTCTTGAAATTGCTCGCACCTCCAAGACAGATGATGCAACAACTGCAACTGCGGTTAACATTGGTAAAGAGCTTAAGAAAACTATGATCATCTGTAAGGATGCACCGGGCTTTGTGGTCAATCGTCTGCTTACTCGCTTTATGGGTGAGATCACCGATGCCGTTGATGAAGGAACCGCGCCAGAAGTTGCAGATAATGCAATGCGTTCAATCGGTTTCCCAATGTCACCATTTGAATTACTTGGCCTGGTCGGCCCAGGTGTTGGTCTCCATGTGGCCAAGACACTTCATGAAAACCTTGGTCCTCGTTATCGCATCTCCCCCACAATGGAGGCCATGGTCAAAGAAGGCATCAAAACCTTCTACATCAAGGCAGAAGATGGAACGTTGGTTGCAAATCCAGCTGCAGTTGCTCTGATTCATAAAGGCGATACTCCTTCGACTGCAGAACAAGTTCGTGCACGTGCGTTAAAGGCGCTGGCAGAAGAGGCTCGGATGATGCTCGATGAAGGCGTTGTTGCAACGCCGGCTGAGATTGATCTCTGCATGTTGATGGGTGCGGGCTGGCCCATGCACCTAGGTGGAATCTTGCCGTTCTTAGATCGCGAAGGAATTAGCGATTCTGCCTGCGGCTCTCGTTTTCATCCTGCGGGAGTGGCATCTCTGCCTTCAAGGTAGAGCTCGACCACTCAACAATTTCACGAGCGATATTCTGTGAAGTAATTCCGAGATCTCCCAAAATCTCAGAACGCTTGGAGTGCTCGATAAAGGTCAGGGGTACTCCGATTGAGTGAATCGGTGTGGCAAGCCCTGCACTTCTAAACATTTCTGAGAGTGCACTTGCGATTCCACCATGTGCGATTCCATCCTCGACGACAACTACGCTCTTGTATCGATCTGCCATCGTGATCAACGATTGTGGAAGAGGTTTCACCCATCGTGGGTCAATGACTGTGACGCCAACGCCTTCTCGGTAAGCCTGCGAAGCAGCCTCGACAGCAAGTGGTGCCATTGCGCCAACGCTAATAAGTAGGACATCGGCACTTTCGCCGCGATAGAGCACATCAATGCCGTCGCGACGTTCGAAGGCGGGAATATCTGCAGTGACTGCTCCCTTTGGAAAACGAATAACAGATGGAGCATCGGTAATATCAAGTGATTCTCGCAAAACTTCCTTAAGACGAGCACCATCTCGTGGAGCAGCAAGACTTAGCGTAGGAACAATTCCGGTCAACGCCATATCCCAAATACCATGATGCGATGGGCCATCATCGCCAGTAATCCCTGCGCGATCCAGAACAAAGGTCACTCCTGCTTTATGAAGTGCAACATCGAGCAGCAACTGATCAAATGCACGATTTAAAAAGCTTGAATAAATTGCCACAACTGGATGAAGACCGGCAAAGGCCATACCGGCAGCGCTGGTTACAGCATGTTGTTCTGCAATTCCCACATCGATCGTGCGATCAGGATATGCGGCGGCAAATTTATCAAGACCAGTTGGGCCAAGCATGGCAGCGGTAATTGCGACGATATCTTTTCGCTCTGCGCCAAGTTCAACTAACTCTTCTGAAAATACATGGGTCCAGGATCTACCACTCTTAGCTACTGGAACACCAGTGGCTGGATCGACAATGCCCACGGCGTGGAATTTCTCAGCCTCATCTTCAATCGCAGGCTGATGGCCGCGGCCCTTCTCAGTGATGACGTGAACGAGCACTGGCTCGCCGAATTGTTTGGCTTGGGCAAGTGCTTTTTCAAGGGCGAGAAAATCGTGTCCATCGATGGGACCGACATACTTCAGGCCAAGATCTTCAAACATTCCTTGCGGAGCAACAATATCTTTGATCCCCTTCTTGACTCCATGAAGGGTTTCATAGATTGGCGTTCCAACGACAGGAGTCTTATGGAGAACTTCTTTACCCCAATCCAAGAATCGCTCGTATCCCTGGGTAACGCGAAGAGTTGAAAGATATGTTGCAACACCGCCAATCGTCGGCGAATATGAACGCTCATTATCATTAACCACCAGGATGAGATTGCGATCTTTGGCGGCTGCGATGTTGTTAAGCGCCTCCCACGACATTCCTCCGGTGAGTGCACCATCTCCTACTACTACGACAACGCTGCGATCTCTCTGTCCAGTCAGTGAAAATCCGCGAGCAATGCCATCTCCCCATGAGAGAGCAGTCGATGCATGCGAATTTTCGATAACGTCATGCTCGCTTTCGCCACGATTGGGATATCCAGCAATTCCTCCGCGTTGGCGAAGAAGATCAAATTGACCAGCGCGACCAGTAATTATTTTATGAACATATGACTGGTGTCCAGTATCAAAGAGAATGACATCGCGCGGGGAGTCAAAAATGCGATGGATGGCCATCGTTAGTTCAACGACTCCTAGATTCGGACCAAGGTGTCCACCGGTCTTTGAGACCTTTTCAATGAGAAAGGTACGAATCTCGGCAGCAAGAGCGGTGAGTTGGTCTTGGCTTAAAGCCTTGACATCTTCTGGCCCTTTAATAGATTCGATCACAGGTGTGATTCTAGATCACCCAAGCAATTGACGTAGGACGAACTGCATGATGCCACCGTGGCGGTAGTAATCTGCTTCACCCGGTGTATCGATGCGGACCTTTGCCTGGAATGTGATCGAGCCTGCCGAAACCGTGACTTCCTTTGGAATTCCTCCGGTATTGAGGGCGGTAATTCCTGAGATTGTAAAGGTTTCATCACCCTTGAACCCTAGCGATTGCGGGTTCTGTCCATCAATAAATTGCAAAGGCAGAACTCCCATACCAATCAAGTTGGATCGGTGAATTCGCTCAAAGCTTTCAGCAATCACTGCGCGCACTCCTAGGAGAGCAGTTCCCTTTGCCGCCCAGTCACGGGATGATCCTGATCCGTATTCTTTTCCGGCAAGAATCACAAGTGGAACACCTGCGGCCTGATATGCCATCGATACATCATAAATTGTCGATTGCGCACCACCATCAAGGAAGTTACGAGTAAATCCACCTTCTACCCCATCGAGCAATAAATTCTTAAGACGAATATTGGCAAAGGTGCCACGAATCATTACTTCGTGGTTGCCGCGACGCGAACCATAAGAGTTAAAGTCATTGCGAGCAACCCCGTGACTCTCGAGATATTTACCCGCAGGTGAATCTGCTTTGATATTTCCAGCTGGTGAAATGTGATCTGTTGTTACGGAATCACCCAGAATTGCAAGTACACGTGCACCTGCAATATCAACAACTGGAGTTGGCTTGGCTGGCATATCTTCAAAATAGGGAGGTTTGCGCACATAGGTTGATTGTGAATCCCACTCAAAAGTCTTTCCTGTTGGAGTATCAAGTGACTGCCAACGGTGATCGCCATCAAATACGCTGGCATAGTCCTTAGTAAACATCGCAGAAGAGATAGATGCGTCAATAACATCTTGAATCTCTTGCGCTGATGGCCAAATATCCTTTAAGAGGACTGGATTTCCATCTTTATCATTTCCCAATGAATCTTTCTCAAAATCATGGTTCATGGTTCCTGCAATAGCGTAAGCCACAACCAACGGAGGTGAAGCCAGGTAATTCATCTTTACATCTGGACTAATACGTCCTTCAAAGTTGCGGTTTCCAGAAAGTACGGCAGTAACAGCTAAATCGTTCTCGTTAATCGCTTTACTTATCTCGGTTGGCAGTGGACCCGAGTTTCCGATACAGGTAACGCAACCATATCCAACCAGGTTAAAACCAAGTGCCTCCATATAGGTGGTTAAACCAGCGCGATCGTAATAGTCAGTAACTACCTTTGATCCCGGAGCAAGGGTGGTCTTGACCCACGGCTTAGATGTCAGCCCCTTTTCTACCGCTTTCTTAGCAAGAAGGGCAGCGCCGATCATCACCGAGGGGTTAGAGGTATTGGTACAAGAGGTGATTGAAGCAATGACTACATCGCCATTTTTCACTGTGGTTTTATGTGCTCCCACAGTTGCTGGATAGGCAGACTTTCCAGTCTTTTCAGTGAAGTAGGTTGGCAAAATCTTTTCAAATGCACTCTTTGACTCAGACAAAGCGATGCGATCTTGTGGACGCTTTGGTCCGGCAATGGATGGAACAACTGTTGCAAGATCCAATTCAATATATTCTGAAAAACGTGGCGCTGCTGATGGGTCATGCCAGAGTCCTTGCGCCTTGGCATATGCCTCAACTAGAGCAACTTGCTCCTCGTTACGTCCGGTTAGACGAAGGTAACGCAGAGTCTCTTCATCAATTGGGAAGATGGCACAAGTTGAACCGTATTCAGGGCTCATATTTCCGATCGTTGCGCGATTGGCCATAGGAACACTGACCACACCTGGGCCATAGAACTCAACAAACTTTCCAACAACTCCATGTTTACGCAACATCTGAGTGATCGTTAGCGCCAAATCTGTAGCCGTTGTTCCGACAGGAAGTTCGCCGCTGAGCTTGAAGCCCACCACGCGAGGAATCAACATCGAGACTGGCTGTCCGAGTAGAGCCGCCTCGGCCTCAATTCCTCCAACGCCCCAACCTAGGACTCCAAGACCGTTGACCATTGTTGTATGTGAATCTGTTCCTACAACAGTGTCAGGGTATGCACGAATAACGCCATCAACTTTGCGCGTCATTACAACGCGGGCAAGGAACTCGATATTGACTTGATGAACAATTCCAGTCCCTGGCGGAACAACCTTAAATTCGTCGAAGGCGCCTTGGCCCCAACGTAAGAAGCGATAACGCTCACGGTTACGCTCATATTCAATATCGGTGTTCTGTTCGAACGAATCACGAGTACCAAATACATCTGCAATAACTGAGTGATCAATAACCAGCTCTGCCGGGGCAAGTGGATTTACTCTCGAGGCATCTCCGCCAAGTTCAACGATTGCTTCACGCATCGTCGCTAGATCAACCACGCAAGGAACTCCCGTGAAATCCTGCATCACAACGCGAGCTGGCGTGAATTGAATCTCTGTATCTGGCTCAATGGATGGATCCCACTGGGCTAGAGCCTTGATGTGTTCAGGTGTGATATTTGCGCCATCTTCGGTGCGCAAGAGGTTTTCGAGAAGTATTTTAAGAGAGAAAGGAAGGTCTGCTGCACCTTCTAATCCATTGATATCAAAGATTTCAAAGTCTTTGCCGTTGACTGTGAGAATTTTCTTTCGGCCCAATGAATTCTTGCTCATGGGGTCAAGATACCTCAGCCGGCGTAAAGAGGGCAACGCACTCGATGTGATGGGTCATTGGAAAGAGGTCAAAAGCGCGTATTTTTTCCAGGGTGTAATTGGCATCACGCAAAAGTGCGCTATCTCTGGCAAGAGCAGCGGGATCGCATGCCACATAAATGATTGCACGAGGAGTACAGGCAACAAGGCCTGCAATTACATTCTTTTTCGCTCCATCTCTTGGTGGATCAAGAATGACAACGTCTGCGCGAGAAAAACGTGGAAGTATTTTTTCCACATCACCGGTGTGTATCTTCACATTAGGCGCTGATTGAAAATTTACTGCTGCATCCGCGGTTGCACTCTTGCTTCCCTCTACTAGATCAATCCGTCCACCCGGGCCAATCTCATCTAAGATCTGTAGTCCAAAGAGCCCAACTCCCCCATAGAGATCAAGCACGTGTTCTCCAGTTTTTACTTGAGCAAAATTCTTTACGCAATCTACGAGAACTTCTGGGGCATTGATATTGCTCTGCCAAAATGAATCAGGACTTACTTGGTAATGCTTTCCATCAACAGTGTATCTCTGCAGCTCTTGGCCTTGAGTTATTTCACCGCAGACAAGGCGTGTGCTGCCATCGGTAGCTGTGCTCACTTCTATCCGAGCGCCCGGTTCCCATTCACGATTCGCGATCGCTGCGTAATTGAGAGATGGATGCAGGATCTGACAATTATCTATGGCCATAATTGTGTTGGTGCGTGAGGCATAGAAGCCAGCGTGCCCGTTCTTATCGCTACCGATAATTGCTTGGGTGCGCCATCCAAGTGGCGGTGAAACTTCCTCTACTTCCACTCGAATTTCCATTTTGGCGATTCGAGAAAATTGCTCGGTGATGACATCGCTCTTGAGTTGTCGCTGTGCCGAAATCTCAACATGCTGGAAATCGCACCCACCGCAACCATTGCGATTGGCGAAGCGACAGGGAGCCTGGACTCGATCATTCGAAGGCTTGATGACTGCAACTACATCTCCACGATTAAATGATGCGCCAACACTTGTAATTGCTACATCAACAACCTCACCAGGTAATCCGTGGCGTATAAAGATAACGGCGCCCTCATATCTGCCGATGAAGTGACCCCCATGGGCAACTTTTTCGATCGTCAATCGAATGATTTGCCCCACGGAAAGGACGGCACGAGGGGCAGATGTCATAAAGGTAAGCCTAAGGGGGTAAGTTATGTCCTGTGCACGTAGTCATTATGGGTTGCGGTCGAGTCGGTTCCTCTTTGGCGACCGAGCTCGAGGCGCTAGGTCACACAGTCGCCATTATCGATCAGTCTCGTGAAGCTTTCCGACGATTAGGTCCAGATTTTAAAGGTCGCACTGTTAGCGGCATTGGTTTTGATCGCGATACTCTTCTTGAGGCAGGCATCGAGACAGCAGATGCTTTCGCTGCCGTAAGTAATGGAGATAACTCAAATATTTTGGCTGCTCGCGTTGCTCGCGAAACTTATGGGGTCGGAAATGTTGTTGCACGAATCTATGACCCAGGCCGCGCTGAGATTTATCAGCGTCTTGGTATTCCAACTGTCGCCACAGTTATCTGGGCGACCGATCAGATTATGCGTCGCCTCGTTCCAGAAGGTTCTCGCAGCGAATGGCGTGATGCCACAGGTACAGTCGAACTTACGGAAGTTCATCCGCACATAGAATGGTTCGGCCTTCCCATTACACATATCGAATCTTCTACCCAAGCGCGCGTGGCATTTATTACTCGCTTAGCAGAAGGCCTTGTCCCTAATGAACATACCGTTTTACAAGAGGGCGATCTGCTGCACATGATCATCGAAACTGCCCGCGTAGCAGATGTTGAAGCTATTTTGGCTAAGCAACCAACGGAGCATCCATGAGAATTGCAATTGCTGGGGCAGGAAATGTAGGTCGCGCGATTGCCCGCGAACTTCTTGATAATGGCCATCAAGTGTTGTTAATTGACCGTGATCCAAAAGCGCTCAAAATGGACTCGGTGCCAGATGCTGAATGGCTCATGGCCGATGCCTGCGAGATTACTTCTTTAGATAAAGCTGCGCTCGGTAGCGCGCAGGTTATGGTCGCAGCGACTGGAGATGACAAGGTTAACCTCGTTGCATCATTGCTGGCTAAGACTGAATATGGAGTGCCACGTGTTGTCGCTCGAATTAATCACCCAAAGAATGAATGGATGTTTGATTCATCCTGGGGCGTTGATGTTGCAGTATCTACTCCTCGCATCATCTCTGCGCTAGTCGAAGAGGCAGTTAGTGTCGGTGATGTTGTCCGGCTCTTTAGCTTCAGAAAAGGCCAAGCCAATCTGGTTGAGCTCACCCTCCCCGACTCTTCAAGCTGTATTGGTAAGACGGTAGAAGAAATTGAACTTCCACAGGATGCCTCTCTTGCTGCAATTGTTCGTGATGGAAGCGTAATTGCTCCATCGCCAACAGATGTATTTAGTGCAGGAGACGAACTTCTTTTTGTGGCATCTGCTACTGCAGAGAAGTTGATTAAAGACTGCTTTATTAAGAGTTAATCACTTACTTCATCTGGCGGAATTGTTGCCGGTACACTCTTTAAAATAACCCAGGATCCATACACCGTTGCAAAAAAGAGCGGCATTCCCATTGCAAGATTGACCGCACCTAAGAGATTGAGATTGTCGGATAGATAGATCGGAAATTGGATGATGAGTCGGCCAAAGAAGAGTGCAACCCAAATCCAACTCGCACGGATATATGCCGCCTTACGAGCAGGATCTTTGCGCCAGGCAAAATTCTCGCCCAAGATTGGCCCAAGCATTACTCCTAAAATTGGCCAGCCCGCTAGGTTTGCAATTAAGTAGACACAGCCATATCCCAAGTTGGTGAGCATTTTTGGCACGAAAACATCGCTGGGATTTCCAGTGCGATTGGCAAACCAGGCAGAGATAAGAGTTCCAATAAAACCTGAGAGCGCATGTTGAATGCTGTCTTTCATGACCAGGCGAATAATGGTTAAAACCGCGGAGATCGCAACAGATGCAATCAATGAATTCCAGAGATCCTTTGTAACGTTAAAAGAGATGAGAAAAACTATTGATGGAAAGCCAATGTCAATCAGCCCTTTTTTGCCGCCAAAGGCTGAAAGGATTTTCTCCTTATCTCCTGCTACATCACTCATGTACGACCTGTCGATCCAAAACCGCCAGAGCCACGACCTGAACCTGGAAGCTCTTCTACCTCAATAAAGTCTGCCCGCTCTACCTTTTGAATAACTAGTTGCGCGATTCTGTCCCCGCGCTTAAATGAGACCGACTCACTTTTATCGTGATTAATTAAAATGATCTGTAATTCTCCACGATAACCAGCATCAACTGTTCCGGGTGAGTTGACCATGGTTATTCCATGCTTAATCGCAAGCCCTGAACGAGGATGAACTAGTGCCACATATCCATCAGGGAGTGCGATAGCTATACCAGTGGGAATAAGGGCACGCTCTCCCGGTGCAATCGTAAAGTCAATACGGGAGACAATATCTGCACCCGCATCTCCTCCTTTGGCATAACGCGGTAACGGAAGTTCTGGATCAAGACGAGTTATTAAGACCTCAACACCGCTCATGGATTAATCTCAAATTCAGGATCGACAAAGGCTAGTAGTTCTGGTGATTTCTTGATGTACTCAAGATACTCAGCCGGAGCATTCGACATAAAGTGGCTCATTGGAACGACTACAAAGAGAGCTGCAGCACGCACCGCGATGTCACCTTCTGGACCATTAAGTCGCCCAACCGCTTCTGTGTAAACCTTGCGATTTACTTGACCAGTAATGCGAGCGGAGATGTGAAGTGTTGTTCCGATCGGAACCGGTTTCATAAAATCAGTCTCAAGTCGGCCGGTGACCGCTGGTGAGCGAATCAACCACATCAACTTTCCGAGTGCCTCATCAAAAGCCAGTGACAACAAACCGCCATGAGCCAATCCCGGCGCACCTTGGTGATTTTCAGTCACTGTAAATTGTGCAGTGAGATCAAGACCACTCCCAGCATGTGCGACAAGGTGTAGACCCGTGGGATGGAGTTGCCCGCAGCCAAAGCAATGTCCGAAGTGCGAAGGAATCTGAGTTCCAACTTCAGGAGCAAGTGGATGACGTTCGGGAAGAGCAGCACCCTCGGGTGGTGTTGTGCTGGCCACTCTACTCATGGCTCCACTTTACTCTCTCTTACATCCGATACGGTATCGGTATGAGTGAGAGATCGATCAAGTTTCGAGACGTAGTGCGTCCACCACTCTGGTTGATGGCATTCATCTACTTTCTCGCCTTTTCTCTCGGCGTTGCGATCTGGGCTTCGTTAAATACCATCTCTGCTGCAATTGCTATGGTGGTGATGACCATTGGGGTCATTGCGATCTACTTCCGAGCAGCCCTTGTCATTGAAGTCGATGAGAACGAATTACGAGTTGGCAAGGCGCATATCGATAGAAAATATTGTGGTGGTGTAACTATCTTGACGCCAAAAGAGATGTCTCGCACTCGTACTCGTGATGCAGACCCAGCTGCTTTTCTAGCAATCAGATTCTGGACTGCTCATGGAGTAAAAATTGAGATTAGAGACAGTCGGGATGTAACACCATATTGGCTCTGCACAACAAAACGCGGAGCAGAATTAGCTCGCGCACTCGGGGAGATTTAAGCGCATTCCTTACAGATTGCTTTAGCGCCTTCACCCTTTGCAAGTTGTGTGATGTGGTGTATCAAGAAGCAACGAGAACATGTGAACTCATCCTCTTGCTTTGGAACCACGCGAACGGAGAGTTCTTCCCCTGAAAGGTCAGCACCTGGAAGTTCTAGATTTTCAGCTGCCTCTGCCTCATCAACATCGATTTGACCAGATTGTGCATCAACGCGTTGCGCTTTGAGCTCTTCTAGTGATTCTTCATGGAGCTCTTCATCGGTCTTTCTGGGTGTGTCGTAATCAGTTGCCACAGTCTCATCACCTCGCTCTCTACTATCTCGTCACCAACTCGTGGTCGAACCTCTATCGCTAGCCGTTCTAGCCACGGGCGCATCATGGCCCATAATGGCTGGAATAGACAATGTAACCGAGGGCGTGTCGGATTTATTCCCCAGGTGTGATCAGAATAGCCACCGCTGCGATCGCCTGTGATAGTCCGGCATCAACCCGAGCACGGATGTGTGTGCCAGTCTCCTGATACTGCTCAGTGATGATCTCTCCCTGTTCATGAATCGCGCTAACTAGATCCCCGCGATCGTAAGGAATAACACAGTCGATTTCAATCAGCGGGTGAGGAAGAGATTTTTCGATAGCGTGAAGTAAGCCGTCAATTCCAAATCCGGTACGAACTGAGAAAGCATATGAATTCTTCTCTGTTCGCAGCAAATTCATCACAACGTCGGGATCGGCGATATCGACTTTATTGATGGCGATAATTTCTGGAATCTCCGATCCCCCGATCTCATCAATTACTTGTCGAACCGCCCGAATCTGCTCTGCTGGATCTGGGTGGGACCCGTCCACAACATGAACAATCAAATCTGCCCCAGATACTTCTTCCAGTGTTGATTTGAAGGCATCGACTAATTGATGCGGTAGATGACGGACAAATCCCACTGTGTCGGTGAGTGTATAGATACGACCTTCGCTGGTCTGGGTCTTTCGCACTGTTGGATCAAGAGTTGCAAAGAGTGCATTCTCTACCAATACCCCGGCATCAGTGAGC
>JBEANF010000003.1:0-22528 GCA_041165585.1 Actinomycetota bacterium
AACAGTTGATGCCTATGACGGAACTGTGACCTTGTACCAGTGGGATGAGAAGGATCCAGTCCTTGCTACATGGATGAAGGCTTTCCCAGGCTCTGTAACTCCAAAGAGCAAGATGTCTGCCAACCTTCTTGATCACGTTCGTTATCCAGAAGATCTCTTCCGTGTTCAGCGTGATGTCTTGAGCTCGTATCACGTCAAGACTGCCGATGCTTTTTACGGTGGCCAAGATTTCTGGCGTGTGCCACGCGATCCATCAACCTTTGGTGCAAATGCTGCAGCCCAACCTCCTTACTATCTGACCCTTCAGATGCCAGGAGCGAAAGCACCTGCATTCTCATTAACGACACCATTTGTGCCACGAGGCGGTCGTGAAAACCTCTCAGCCTTTGCAGTTGTCAATTCAACTAACGGTCCTGATTACGGAAAGATGACAGTTCTCCAGTTGCCTCGCAGTACAAACGTGGCAGGCCCGTCACAAGTTGCATCAAACTTCGAAGCAAAGCCAGAAGTTGCAAATTCACTCTCGCTCTTGCGCCAGGGTGGCTCTGATGTAGTCCTAGGAAACTTGCTGACACTTCCTGTTGGAAATGGTCTGCTCTATGTACAACCTGTTTATGTTCGAGCAACATCAAATGCTGCGGCATATCCATTGCTACAGAAAGTTCTTGTTTCATTCGGAGATCAGATTGGTTTCGATGACACTCTAAAGGGTGCACTTGATCAAGTATTCGGTGGAAACTCCGGAACTCAAGCCGGTGGTGGAAATGTAAACTCCGATGGATCTTCATCCAATGCAGAAAGTGCAATTGCTAGCGCCATCGCAGCTTATAAGGATGGATTAGCAGCACTAGCAAAGGGAGATTTCGCTGCATACGATCGCGCACAGAAGCGATTGAAATCAGCTCTCGATGCTGCTGCCAATGCACAGAAGAAGTAGGTAAATACTTCTCAATTTGGTGGTTTACCTGCCTACGATTAGGATTGCTCTATCGACGCGGGGTGGAGCAGCTCGGTAGCTCGCTGGGCTCATAACCCAGAGGTCGTAGGTTCAAATCCTGCCCCCGCTACTACAACGTGAATGGCCTGCAAGGTTTTAAGAACCTTCCGGGCCATTTCACTTTTTACCATTACATTGATTTAATTTCGGTATCTCGCCCAGTAATAGTTCACAAGGAGTAGATGTGAGTAGCCAAATCACAACAACAATCGCAATCGATCTCGACAATCGCAATCGCGCCACAGTATTTTGGCGTGGCATCATCGCCCTTCCTGTATGGATCTTTGTTGCAAGTTTTACACCGCAACAATTCTCAAGTGATTCAGCGGCGGCAATCTGGGCAACTGGCATTGTCGTTCTGCCAACAGTGTTGGCCATACTCTTTCGTGGCATCTATCCAAGCTATGTATTGAGCTTTAACCATGCCCTGGTCGAACTTGAGACTCGCCTTTTTGCCTACATTCTCCTTCTCAATGATGATTACCCATCCATCGAACGCAACCCACGCGTTGCCGTTCTCTTCCCAGATGTAGAAGGTGGAGCAAAGCTCAACCGTGGTCTGCCACTTGTGAAGTGGCTCCTTGCGATTCCGCTCTACATCGTTGGACTTCTCTATTTAGTACTTACAGTGATCGCCACAATCCTGGCATGGGCACTTACTTCCTTGACCGGAAAGTACCCAGAGTGGGCGGCAGAGATTGTTCTTGGAACTATCGCGTTCTGGAACCGCGTACAAGGGTATGCATGGTTACTCGTCACAGATGAGTATCCAACATTTAACCTTAAAGGTTAACCCTCTCCAAAGTTCCGAAAAGTTAGTTGTGCTGCTAGCGAATGCGAAGCGAATTGGTAACTACCACGAGTGAGCTCGCAGCCATTGCCGCCGCTGCATACATCGGTGTAAGCGCGCCTGCGATTGCAATCGGAATACCGATCACGTTGTAAGCAAAGGCCCAACCGAGGTTTACCTTGATGGTGCGCAGTGTGCGCGTTGCAAGTGCGAGTGCATCCACTACACCCATCAGTCCTGGGCGCATTAAAGTGATATCAGCGCTACCAATGGCCGAATCTGTTCCAGTTCCCATCGCTAGACTGAGATCGGCCGCTGAAAGAGCTGCTGCATCGTTAATTCCATCACCAATCATCAAAACAATCTTGCCTTGCGACTTGAAATCATTAACTACTTGCAATTTCTCTTGAGGCAAGGTCTGTGCGATGACATTGCTGGTTGGAATTCCAACAACAGATGCAATGTGGTTAGCACTCTCCTGGTTATCACCTGTAACAAGCCATGGAGTGATTCCGCGATTGAGTAATGCGTTGATGGTCTCTGCTGCATCGCTCTTTACTTGATCAGAGGTTGTAAAAAGGGCCAGTGCCACACCATCCCATGCCAATACTGAGACGCTCTCTCCACGTGCGCGCGCTTTTTCGATCCCTGCAAGGATCTGAGCATCAAATGGAATTGAACTATGCGCAATCGCCTCAGGTGTTCCAATGAGAACGACAGGAGAGAAATCTCCAACCTTCACTCGCCCACCGACACCAGATCCTGGCGTTTGCGTGAAATCACTGAGCTCGGCAACTGTGGCACCACGCGAGATTGAATATGAAGCAATTGCCTTTGCGATCGGATGATCATTAGCATTTTCAAGTGTGAGCGCGGTGGAAAGTATCGAGCGTTCATTAATTCTCGATGCGATCTCTGAGCCCAGTGCCTTCTGAGCACTTGTTGGTATCAAGACATCATTTACCTTCATAACTCCAGTTGTGAGCGTTCCCGTTTTATCTAGAATCGCAACATCAACTGACTTGGCATGTTCGAGTACATGAGGTTTGCGCAGCACAATTCCGCGTGCTGCACCTCGTCCTGATGCGACAACTAATGCAACTGGAGTTGCTAGCCCAAGTGCACAAGGACATGCAATAACAAGGACTGTGATCGCAATAGAGATTGAAGTAGAAAGTGATCGCCCATCTCCACCATTGAGGGCTGCATCGAGGTAGTAATACCAGAGGAAGAATGTTCCAATCGCAATCAAAGTTACGACAGGAACAAAGATGGCCGAGATGCGATCTGCCAAACGTTGAATCGGAGCTTTTGCACTCTGCGCCTCAACCACCATCGCAGTTATACGCGCAAGTTCAGTATCGCTACCGATACGCGTTGCACGGACAATAATGCGCCCATTGTTATTCATTGATGCGCCAATTACGGCAGAGCCAGGGGAGACATCAACAGGCATCGATTCACCGGTGAGCATTGAATTATCAACTGATGAATTACCTGAAATCACAACGCCATCTGTAGGAATGCGTGCGCCAGGTTTGACTACAAATTCATCGCCAATGACAAGGTGCTCAATTGGAATTAAAACTTCGAGGCCATTGCGCAGAACAGTTACTTCTTTTGCACTTAGCGAGAGAAGTGATGTCAGTGCGCTACTTGCACGATGCTTGGCGCGTGATTCAAGGTATCGACCAAGGATGACAAAGAGCAGAAGGCCAGCGGCAACCTCTGTATATACCTCACCGGCGCCTGTTGAATTGGCATAGATCGACCAAGCAAAAGCTGCGATTGATCCCATTGAGATTAAGGTGTCCATTGTTGGATGTGTGATATTGCGAAGTGCTGCGCGATGGATTGGCCAGGCAACAAAGAGAATCACTGGAGTGGTCAGAGCGATGGCAACCCATGCAGTTGGTGAATAAAGAGGATGTGGAAGCCCAACGATGTCGAGAAGCTCGTGTACACGCATATCGATCCACATATGCCAATCCATCACCATGGATATTGCAATTGCGGGAACTCCGAGAAGGACGGCCCAGAAGAGAGCGAGTGCAGATTTACGGTTCTGTAATGCAGGACCTTGGCTATCTGCAAGAAGCGTTGCACCGTAACCTGCTGATTTGATTTTGGAGATGATTGTCTGCGTTGGCAATTCCTCTGGCGCTAATACATGCACAGTCTCGCTGGCAAAGTTCACTGAAGCGCGAACACCAGGAACAGTATTGAGTGCACGTTCAACCGAAGCCACACATGATGAACATGTCATTCCAGTGACTGCATATGTCGTTGCGATAAGAGTGGTTTTATCCAGATCTACCTTGATTTCAGGTTCGCGGTGGCGCATTAAATCGATCGAGATATCTTCAGCCACTTATTTTCCTCCATTGAGGGCAGCGATTACTGCCGCGTGAATTAATCCATTAGATGAGATTGCATTAGGACCAAACGGACCAGCGACTCCATCAAGAGATGTGAACTTTCCACCGGCCTCACAGACAATCAGATCAAGGGCGGCCATATCCCAGAGCGCTAGCGACGGTTCGATCGCAACATCGACTGCACCTTCTGCAACGAGCATATGTGACCAGAAGTCGCCCATTCCACGACTGCGCCAGGCAGAGTCGAGTAGCTTTTCAAAAGCTGCTCGACGCGCACCCCATCCCTGAAAATCTGAATATGCGATAGATGCATCAGCAATCTGTGAAACTTTAGAGACTGAGAGCTTTCGTTTTGCGGTGCCAGCTAAGTCGCTTTTGGCATTAGCGCCGGTGCCTGAAAGGCCAACCCCCTCAATGACGTATGCACCGCCACCCCTTGATGCAAACCAGCGACGGTAGAGCGCCGGGGATGAGACAACACTTGCAACTACCTTTTCATTCTCAACAAGTGCAATCAGAGTTGCCCATGTTGGAACTCCACGTAGAAAGTTTTTTGTTCCATCGATCGGGTCGACAATCCAATAACGATTCTTATCGCCACGACTTCCGAACTCTTCGCCAACAATTCCATCGCTTGGATACTGTGCAGTAATCACTTCAATAATTGCTGCCTCTACTGATTTATCTGCATCAGTAACAGGTGTGTTATCTGGCTTGGTCGTAATCTCTAGATCAAGTGCCTGATAGCGTGAGAGTGAAATCGCATCTGCACGATCTGCCAAGGTAAGAGCAAAGGTGAGTTCTGCTGCATATGCAGAAGAGCCTGCGCCAGTGATTGAACTGCTCATGCCCTCAAGTCTATCTTTGGCGAGCATCTACTCGCTCAGCGTTGGGTTCTTATCCTTTAGCTCAAGCAGTGATCTCAGACTCGTCACGCGCGTTAACCGCTCTTGATCTACGACACCGCCTGGCTGCACCCACTCATTGAGGCGACAGGATGGTTCGTAGTGGCTGCAATTAGGTAGGCATCCTTGCGTTACCTCTGCAATATCTGCAAAGGCTGCGATGATGCGATTGGAATCAACGTGCGCCAATCCAAATGCACGAATTCCTGGTGTATCGATAATCCAACCATCGTCACCAGCAAGAGAAGAAGCAAGTGGAAGCGCGATAGCGCTCGATGATGTGTGGCGACCGCGACCGGTGACAATATTGACATCACCAGTGATGCGGCCGGCATGTGGAATCAGTGCGTTAATAAGTGTTGATTTACCAACACCAGAGTGGCCGACGAGTACAGAAGTTTTGCCAAGGAGAACATCTCTCACCTTAACTAAATCGCTGACGTGGCTCTCTGCCTTTGATGATGAAGTAAGAATCTCAACACCGAGCCTGCGATACTCCTCAACAAAATCCGGAAGTGGAGCAAGGTCAGTCTTAGTCATCAAGAGATAAGGCTTGATATTTTCGTGGAAAGCGCAGACTAAGAAGCGATCGATTAAACCACGTCGTGGCTCAGGATTAGTCACTGCTGCAACGATTACTAATTGATCAATGTTGGCGACAATTGTGCGCTCTACCTGCGCAGCATCGTCTACGGTTCGGCTAAGAGAATTGCGACGAGGTTCAACTGCAACAATACGTGCCAGAGTTCCTTCGGTGCCGCTCACATCGCCAACAACTTTAACGCGATCTCCAACGACAACAGATTTCGGACCAAGTTCACGTGCTTTCATCGCAGTCACAATGACGGCGTCATCGGTGATACAGGTTGTGCGTCCACGATCTACCGTGGTGACGAGCGCATAGATTGCACCATCATGGCTCGGCCGATCTTTGCTTCGGGGACGTGTACGTCGCGATGGGCGAATGCGCACATCTGATTCATCGTAGGAATATGGCGTCATAGAAGAAGAGTTGACCAGAGTCCGGGGAAATCGGGGAGAGTTTTACGCGTCGTCGCAATGTTCTCAACGAGAATGTCTTTGACAACTAGGCCAATAACAGCGCCAGCAGTGGCTAATCGATGATCATCGTAGGTATGGAAGGTGCCACCGTGAAGTGTGCCTTGCGTTGGATCAATGTGTAGAACGCTCTCTTCCTCATTTACATGGCCACCGATGCCGTTGATTTCACGAGTAAGGGCGGCAAGACGATCGGTCTCGTGTAAGCGCAGATGTGCGATTCCGCGCAGATGAGATGGTGAATCTGCCAGAGCTGCAAGCGCGGCGATGGAAGGAGTGAGCTCACCAACATCGTGAAGGTCAATATCAATTCCATGAATTAATGCACCACCTGTGAGTTGTAATCCATCAGGAGTGAATTCAATTTGTGCTCCCATGCGTGTGAATATCTCTCGTAATTGATCACCTGGCTGAGTCGTCTCTTGTGGCCAATCTGTGATCGTCACCTTTCCACCGCAGACCATCGCAAGTGAGAGAAATGGAGCGGCATTTGAGAGGTCTGGCTCAATAATCAAATCAACGCCATGCAATTGACCAGGTGCAACGCTCCAACGATGTGCAGCACGATCGACTGTGACTTGCGCGCCAAAATCTCGTAACATCGCAACAGTCATATCGATATGAGGCATCGATGGAAGTTCGCCACCTTTATGAGTGACTGTAATTCCATCAACCATACTTGGACCAATAAGCAATAGGGCAGATAAAAATTGACTTGATTTGCTGGCATCGATGGTGATTTCACCACCTGGTATTGCACCGGCTCCGCTAATTGTCATCGGCAAGCTGTAGCGCCCGCCGTGATCAATTGAAATACCGAGTTCTTCTAGTGCAGAGATCACAGGGCCAAGTGGTCGTTCATAGGCACGAGGATCGCCATCAAATGCAATGGATCCTCGAGCAAGGGCGGCAAGTGGTGGAAGAAAACGCATTACTGTTCCGGCATTACCAACATCAATTACTGCCGGTCCTTGTAATGGCGCTGGCGTAATATGCCAACTTCCATCTACTGCCTCATCAATTTTCACACCGAGTGCTTTAAGTCCAGCCACCATCAATTGGCTATCGCGGGAAATAAGTGGTTTCCGAAGAATCGATGGGCTTTTTGCCTGTGCGGCCAAGATTAGTGCGCGGTTGGTTACTGATTTTGAACCAGGAATTTCAACGCGAAGATCAACAGGCGTGCGGCCGCGATAGATCGCAGGCCATAGCGCTGTTGTCGGTGAGTCCATCTTCTAAGTCTACCCGCCGTAGACTTATCGATGTGTGCGGAAGATATGCGAGAACGCAGGGGGCAGATGAGATTTTCACTGCCTTTGATCTGCAATCAAATGAAGTGGATCAATCCCTGCCGCTAAATTGGAATATCGCACCAACAAATGAGATTTACATAATTCGTGGCCAGCGTTCTCTTGCTACTGCATCTTGGGGATTGATTGCACCGTGGATGAATGATTTTTCAACAGCTCGTGCATCACAATCTCATGCCATCAATGCGCGCAGTGAATCAATTCATGAGAAGCCAACTTTTCGCGATGCCTTTCGCAGATCACGGTGCATTATTCCGGTCAATGGTTATTACGAATGGGCAACTGCGTTAGGTAAATATCCACCGAAACAACCGTTTTACATCAGCCCCGATCCATCGGTACAAACTCGCGCCTTCTCTGTTGCTGGAATATGGAGTCGGTGGACAACTCCGGATGGTGACATTATCGACAGCGCTTCAATCATCACTCGTGAAGCAGTTGGGGATCTTGCAACAATTCATAGCCGCATGCCAGTGATGCTTCCCGAAGATCGCTGGGATCGTTGGCTTGATCCAACAATGCGAGATCCGCTGATTGCACTTGATCTGCTTCGCTGTGAAAAACCTGATTATGGACTCAGAGCGCACCCGGTCTCATCGCGCGTGAACCTGGTGGCAAATAATGGAGAAGATCTCGTTACACCGATTGATCTGGGCGAGCCCACAACTTTGTTCTAGAATTTTCAGTCTCCGACCTACGGCAAATCTCACACTCCCGCATTCACATTTCCTCAACTTATTCCCACGAGCGGCCATAGTCTGACTTGCCGTCATGGGGCAATTCTCAAGAAGGTGAGATAGCCTAGAAGCGATGACATCAAAAGATTTAGTCCTAGAGAGCGCCGCCGATCGCACCATTCGGTTCGAGCGCGATGCTCTTGTGTTCATGGACCAGCTCTATGCCGCAGCGCTTCGATACACAAAAAATCCTGAGGATGCGCGCGATCTTGTTCAAGATACATATATGAAGGCATTCACCTCATTTCATCAATTTGAAGAGGGTACAAATCTTCGAGCCTGGCTTTATCGAGTATTGACCACAACATTTATCAATAGCTATCGCAAGAAACAGCGCCAGCCAATGATTGCAAATAACGAATTGGAAGATTGGCAGATAGATCAGGCACAGAGCCACACCAGTGATCTTGGAAAGTCGGCTGAAGTTGAGGCGCTAGAAAATCTGCCAGATAGCGATATTAAAAATGCACTGCAAGAACTTCCAGAAGAGTTTCGCATGGCAGTTTATTTGGCAGATGTTGAAGGATTTTCCTATAAAGAGATCGCCGAGATTATTGGAATCCCAGCCGGAACGGTGATGTCACGCCTCCATCGTGGACGTAAATTACTTCGCGAGAAACTCGCAGATTATGCACGCGAACTCGGTTACACAACCGAAGGCAAGGCGGCTAAGAGATCTGATGCAGCAGAGGAGGAGAAGTCATGAGTCTCTTCGGTGCAGAACGTATTGGATGTCCTGAAGTTTTGGCCTCACTTGTCTTCATCATTGAAGACGCTATCGATCAGGTAGATCGACCAGATGAGGTGCGAAACCACATCAATTTCTGTCCACATTGTGCGCAGCAGCTAGAGCATGAGCGCCTAACTCATTCTTTCTTAGTCGATGCACTCCGCAGATCCTGCACAGAAAAGGCTCCGGAAAGTCTCTATGAGAGTATTCACAATCAACTCACTGCAGCGCAGGCAAATACTGAAGTTGTTACAACATTTTCTATGACTGAGATTTCCATCGAAATCGATGAATTTGGCAATGTTGAGCACCGTGAAATTCAGATTGAGCAAACACATATTCAACATATCAACTTTGACGATGGACTGCCCGGGAGCAAGATTTAATGAAGCCGGCGGAAGAGATCATTGGTGCCGTGGGGCTCTCAACTATGGTGGTTCGCCCCGGTGATACCTGTGTTGCAATGGGAATCTCAGATCTACCGATTTTGGCAAGCTCTCACATCATGCATTCGATGGAGAGTGCAAGCGTTGCTGCCTTAAGTGACTATTTGGAGGCGGGTGAAACCACTGTTGTTGAGAAGTTTGAAATCACAATGATGGATTCAGTTGCTATTGGAGCAGAAATTCGTTGTACCGCCCGCTGCATTGATGTTGATGGGCGCGAGATTCATTTTCTCTGCGATCTCTACGATGGCGAACGCCATATCGCACAAGGGGTTATAAAGAGAAAGGCGGTGGAGCGAGTTTCTTATCTCGCACGCACCGCCGCTCAATCTCTTTTAAACTAACTTCTAACTTAACAACCCTCAGTACTGGAATCAAATAAAATCAACGCAGAAATCAAATGGAATCAGTGCTGAGCAAATAACTTACTTCTTTGTTGCCCAAAAGATTTCTGCAATTTCATCGATCTTTGCAATCAATGAATCCGCAACTGCCACATCTTGAGTACCCTTTGTCCCCGCAGCGCCTGCAAGCTTTGTCGCCTCGTTAAATAGTGAGTGCAACTGTGGGTAAGCCTCAAAGTGTGGAGCCTTAAAGTAATCAGTCCAGAGAACCCAGAGGTGCTCCTTAACTGCATGTGAACGCTCTTCTTTGATTGCAACAGAGCGTGAACGGAAATCAGGATCTGTGTTCGCTGCATACTTTTCCATGCAAGCCTTTACAGAGAGAGCTTCGATGCGGGCCTGTGCTGGGTCGTAGACGCCGCAGGGAAGATCGCAGTGTGCGTAGACGGTGATGCTTGGCTTAAAGATGTTTTTCATGTGTGGCAGACTACAACGCGTGAGACTTTTTAGCACCGTGAAAGTAGAGGGCCCTTCAATGGCCCCGGCCCTTATTCCTGGCGACGTTCTCTATGTGCGTTGGTTTTCGAAGAAGGGTGCAACGGCTAAGGCCCTCAAGGTCGGTGAGATTGTCATCCTCGAACGTGATCAACAGCCCGGAGTCTTCTATATCAAGCGAATTACTCAGATCGCGGCTGAAGGTATCTGGCTAAAGAGTGAGAACCCCAAGGGAACTGATTCCACTACTTGGGGCTGGGTGGCTCCTCATGAAGTTAAAGCCAAGCACCTGTTTCGTATTAAGAAGGCAAAGCGCGAAGAGTAATTCGAAGCGACGATTCAATTACCTCAACCTTCTCACTGCCAAGTAAGTAAATAATTGAATAAGAATTATTTAGCGGGTGAATGCCTCATACATCAATGCTTTTGCTTCTTCTTCGTGCAAGTGGTGGTTACCAGTTGCAGGAGAGGCGGTAGCGCGGCGAGAAACACGGCGAAGAGTACGTGAATCAAGCCCACGACCACCATGTGCTTCAGATGTGCGAAGTGCAATATGTGACCATGGACCCTGGTTGGCAGGTTCATCTTGTACCCACAAAAGATTTGCGTTCGGATGTGCTGCTGCAACTTCGCGCATCTGATCAATTGGCAGTGGGTAGAGAAGTTCAACGCGTACAATTGCAGTTGTGTACTCACCAAGACGTTCACGTTCTGCAACAAGATCGTGATAAATCTTTCCAGAGCAGAAAATTAAGCGCGATGCATTCTGTACCTTGTCATCACCAATGACTGGACGGAATGTGCCAGATGTGAAATCACTGAGCGCAGAAGCCGCTGCCTTGAGGCGAAGCATCGACTTAGGGGTGAATACAACCATTGGACGACGAGTTGGGTTTGCTACATGCCAACGCAACAAGTGGAAATACGATGCAGGGCTAGATGGTTGAGCCACAGTCATATTCTGTTCAGCACAGAGCTGGAGATAACGTTCGATACGTGCAGATGAGTGATCTGGTCCTTGTCCTTCATAACCATGTGGAAGTAAGAGCACTACCGATGAACGCTCGCCCCACTTCTGAAGAGCAGATGAGATGAACTCATCAACGATCGTCTGTGCACCGTTGCTGAAGTCACCGAATTGGCCTTCCCACATTACAAGGGCTTCTGGGCGAACAACGGAGTAACCGTATTCAAAGCCCATCGCTGCATATTCAGAGAGAAGTGAATCCACGACAAAGAATTGATTCTCATCTGTAATCAGCGAACGAAGCGGCGTCCACTCTTGGCCGTTCTCTTTATCGATAACTACTGCATGGCGGTTGCTAAATGTTCCGCGGCGCGAATCTTGGCCAGCAACCCGAATTGGATGGCCTGCCTTTAAGAGTGAACCAAATGCGAGGAGTTCTCCCATCGACCAATCGATAGTTGCATCGTTGAGCATCTCAACGCGCTTTTGTAATTGTGGAAGAAGTTTTGGATGAACGCTAAATCCTTCAGGGACTGCAATCTGAGTTGCCGCAATTTCGCGAGCGAGCGCCTCCGGAATGGCGGTAGCAACAGCTTCAGCAGCAGGTGGAACCGGAGCCTTGAAGTTATCGTCATGCTCAGGAATATGGTTGTTGACCGATGCAAAGACAGCCTCAAGCTGGTTCTGATAATCGGTGGCAATCTCTTCTGCCTCTTGTGGTGTGATATCCCCGCGACCAACGAGCGCTTCTGTGTAGAGAGTACGAGTTGAACGCTTTGCATCAATGAGTTTGTACATCATTGGCTGGGTAAAGCTTGGCTCGTCACCTTCGTTGTGACCACGACGGCGGTAACAGACCATGTCGATCACAACATCTTTGTGGAATGCCTGGCGGTACTCAAAGGCAATGCGTGCAACGCGAACACATGCTTCTGGATCATCACCGTTAACGTGGAAGACCGGAGCAGAAATTATCTTCGCCATATCTGTTGAGTAGCGTGATGAACGTGAAGCATGAGGCGAGGTTGTAAATCCAACTTGGTTATTAATCACGATGTGGATCGTTCCACCCGTGCGATAGCCCTTGAGTTGAGAGAGCTGAAGTACTTCAGCGTTCACACCTTGACCTGCAAAGGAGGCATCACCGTGAAGCAGAATTGGAAGAACAGAGAAGGCATCCTTAATGTTGAGACGATCTTGCTTTGCGCGCACAATGCCTTCAAGTACTGGGTTTACAGCTTCAAGGTGTGAAGGGTTTGCCGCCAAATAGATCTTGGTGGTTGCACCAGATTCTGCAGTAAATACACCCTCTGTACCCAAGTGGTACTTCACATCGCCTGAACCATGTACTTCGTTTTCTGCATAGTGGCCCTGGAATTCTTGGAAGATCTGGCCGTATGACTTGCCGGCGATATTTGCCAACATATTTAAACGACCGCGGTGTGGCATACCGATACAGACTTCATCAAGCCCACGCTCTGCTGCAGCGGAAATAATTGCATCTGTTAGAGGAATGACTGATTCGCCGCCTTCAAGAGAGAAGCGCTTTTGACCTACGAACTTTGTCTGAAGGAATGACTCAAATGCTTCAGCGCTATTGAGCTTGCGCAAGATACGAAGTTGTTCATCGCGATCTGGTTTTGTAAAGCCAACTTCCACATGCTCTTGGATCCACTTACGCTCTGCCGGCTCTGAAATGTACATGTATTCAACACCGACTGAGCGGCAATATGAATCACGCAGAATTCCAAGGATGGTGCGTAGCTTCATAAACTTCTTGCCGCCGAAACCACCGGTTGCAAATTCGCGATCAAGATCCCAGAGTGTTAATCCATGGGTGACAACATCTAGATCAGGATGAGAGCGCTGGACATATTCCAACGGATCAATATCTGCCATGAGATGGCCGTAGGTGCGGTACGCATGAATCAATTGCTGAACACGAGCGGTCTTGTTGATCTCTTCATCGCGTGAGAAATCAAAGTCTGCCGCCCAGCGAATTGGCTGGTATGGGATGCGAAGAGCGGTAAAGATTTCATCATAGAAGTTATCTGCACCAAGAAGTAATTCGTGAAGGCGACGTAGGAAATCTCCAGAAGTTGCACCCTGAATAATGCGGTGATCGTAAGTGCTGGTAAGAGTAATAACTTTGCTAATTGCATTGCGCGCGATTGTCTCTTCGCTAGCGCCTTGGAACTCGGCTGGATAATCCATGGCGCCAACGCCAATAATCAAACCCTGGCCCTGTACAAGGCGTGGAACAGAGTGAACTGTTCCAATAGTTCCTGGGTTTGTAAGTGATACGGTTGTGCCTGCGAAATCTTCAACGGTAAGTGTTCCACCGCGGGCTTTTGCAACAGTAGCCTCATAAGAGGCCCAGAACTGACCGAAATCAAGGCCTTCACAACCCTTAATTGATGGAACAAGAAGTTGGCGCGAGCCATCCGGCTTTGCCAAGTCGATAGCAATTCCCAGATTGATATGTGTTGGGCGACCGATCGCAGGTTTGCCATCTAACTCTGTGTAGAAGGCATTCATCTCTGGCATCTGGCGGAGAGCTTTAATCATGGCGTAGGCGATGATGTGGGTGAAAGAAACTTTTCCACCGCGACCTCGCTTGAGGTGGTTATTGATTACGGTGCGATTATCAATCATCAACTTTGCAGGAATTGCTCGCACTGATGTTGCAGTTGGGACAGAGAGTGACGCCTCCATACTTGCAACAACGCGACCTGCAACTCCACGAAGTGGTTCGACAGTTGCTTCATCTGGGGTCGCTAAAACTGGGGCTGGCTTAACGACAGCTTGTGCAGGGGTTGGTTGTGTTGATGCTTGTGAAATAGGTTGTGAAATAGGTTGTGAAATAGGTTGTGCTGCTGGTGTGACGACAGCAGCAGGTGCAGCAACTGAACTTGCAGCAGGTGCAGATTGTGTTGAAATCTGTGATGGTGCCTGCACAGATGGTGTCGCAGGTGCAGCTGGTGTTGAGGGAGCAACTGAACTTGTTGTTGCAGTTTGTGCAGCCTTTGGAACTGGTGGAGTTCCACCTTTTGGTGCGCCGGCAACAGGGGCTGATGTTGCTTGCGATGTTGGTGAGTAAGTCTTAAAAAATTCTATCCACTCGGCTGTTACTGAAGATGGATCGCTTTGGTAGCGCTCATACATCTCTTCAACGAGCCAATCATTTGCTCCGAAGTCTTGACCTGGTTGCGTAGCCGACACTGGCGCGCTCCTTATAGATAAGTGAAAACGGTTCGTCCTACGCCTAAGACTATCGGCTCAAGGGGAGGCCATAAATCCCTCACAAGCGCGAGATAGCGCACATTGGCGATCCTTGAGTTCTCGTCGCTGCTCTCGCCTCTGTTTTCGCCCACAGTGCAGCCACATCTGCCGCGCTATCCATGGCCGGATCTGAAGCGCGAGGTTTAGCAGGATGTGAGTGGCTGCGACGGAGCAGAGCCAGATTTTCAGAGTGCAGGAAGATCGCGGCATTGGGAGAGTTCTCACATGACTACCAATCCAGCAGCCAGCTCAGCGCCCACCGCCGTCATCACTGGCGGAAGTCGTGGCCTGGGATTTGAGGTCGCACGCGGATTGGCGGCGCAGGGTTATCACCTGGCGTTGATCGCCAAAGATATGCAGCGCCTGAATGAGGCTGCAGCAAAGTTAAGTTCAGAATTTCCAGGGTGCACCGTCTCAACTTTTCCTATCGACTTTGAGGTAACCACACCGGCTGCAATTGAGAGCGCACGCAAAGGACTTGAGAATGTAAAGAATGCAATTGGTGTTCCATCCGCACTCGTTATCTCTCACGCAGTTATGAGCGAGAAGATGTCAAAGACTTTGCGGACTACAGATGAGGAATGGCGCAGAGTTCTATCAATCAATCTTGATTCGACATTTATGGTGGTTAATGAATTAGTTCCAGCGATGGCCGATGCCAGAAATGGACGCGTTGTTATCTTCTCCGCCTGTCTTGGTCGAATGTCAGGCCCAGGAAATGCTGGGGGACTTGCGCCGTATCGAATTAGTAAAGCTGGTGTGAATGCAATGGTGCGAAACCTTGCACATGAAACGGGAATGGGCGCTCGCGGGTTACTTGTTGATGCGATCTGTCCCAATCATTCACGCACAGATATGGGAGGTCCCGATGCACCACGCAGTGCAGAGGAAGGTGCAGAGACTGCTCTCTGGTTATTAGAGCGTCCCTTCAATCATCAGAGTGAGAACGAGATTGAACGAACAACAGGCGTCCTCTGGGAGGATCATAAGATCGTTCCTTGGTAATTTCCGAGTTCATTTGCTGACCAGGATTAACAGGAGATTTCAAACACCAGTTTTCGATGGTTGGCATGCAACGTGGGTACGACTAACCTCAGTACATGACGATCACCGTTGCACGCCTTCTTCGCCACATGGCCTGGGCAAATCAAGAGACAATCAAGCATTTGCAGACACTTCCCGAGGATAGCCTTAGAGCTTATGCCACCAACCCAGAGTGGTTTGTTGCAGAGATTGCCCACCACATTGTTGATTCAGCAGATCACTATGTCTTTAGCATTACCGGCGAAGTAGCAATTACTAAACCAGGAGACCCCTGCATTGCAGATATCGAAACCATTGCAGATCTCGCTCGTCTAGCGCAGCAAGCCGCGATAGTCGATGAGAAACTGATCAAGGCGGCAGACCTTGAAGATACCTGGCTGGATTTACAAAACGATGAGAGAAAGTTTCAACGACTTCGTTCAACCGTTTTATCCCAAGCTATTCACCATGCGACCGAACATCGTGCTCACATAGCTAGCGCACTGGAGGCAAAGGGTTTTGAGCCGATTAATCTCGATGATATTTCGCTCTGGGATTACGAGAAGTATGAGACTACAAACGGCTTGAGGGATAAGTAACGCCAAGAGTTTGAGTCCTGTTTCGAATTAGATCAACCCAGTTTTGGCTCTTATTGTTTCAGTGACCTTTTCGCGACTTTATTGTTTCAGTGACCTTTTCTCGACATCATCTATTCTCTGACTTTTACTTCGCCTTATTCTCTCGTGAAGCAATTTTCAAAACGGTGAATAGGGTTATTACAGCCAATGCGGTCAAGGGAATTGCAAGATAGTAGAGTCCTGCCTCGACTTGATATTTAACAACACCGAGTGCGATTAAATTTGCGAGTACTGCGGGTGCCTTTCCGTAATTTTTGCCTGCTTTATAGCCGCGTCCACACTGAATAAGTCCCAGTCCACCGGCGATGGCAAAGAGCAAGACTCCAAGGAGCGGAAGAATTTCACGATTCTCATGAGTGAATCCAAGTACCAGCAACCATCCACCTAGCGCTAGTACTAGCGCCCCTTCGATGAAGAGCAGGGATGCAGCGATTGCACGTGGTTGGAAGGTACGCGATTCTGACGTCATGCTCTCTAGGCTATCGCGAGTTCGCGCAATCTGTGACTTTTATGGATAGACCTGTCCTGAGCTATTCATATGATGGTCTGCATGATCAGTTAACACATTGTGCTGCTCCGCCAGTGTTTTATTCTCATGTCAACAGAGTGATTGCCGCCTCCGTCCGCTCTGGCGCACCGCTCACTCTTGTGGCAATTTCACTACCCTCAAATAGTGATGCAGAGGATGTGCTCCAAATGGCACACATTCTTAACCAGGTGATGAGAAAAGATGAACTCTGTGGACGAATAGGCAATCTCCAATTTGTTCTTGCGCTAACGGCGACTCTCGATTCCGCTCAACTGATGATTCAACGCGTAAAAAAAGCCTCCGTAGAACCTTTCAATTCAGCACTCGTTCAGTGGCGCACGGGAGAGAGCTCACTCGAACTCTTCTACCGGCTTGATATTGAGGAAACTGTTTCAAAGTTAGATAAGTAAAGCCATATATATCCACACTTTTGACTCGACCTTTAAAAAATGTCAGTCGAGAATTTAACTTACGCCACATGGAAAATATCTCGGACCTTCTTATTCCGACGCGTGTGAGTGACTACGTCGTGGCAGATAAAAGAATCGAGAAAATGGATGCTGAGGTAACTTACGGACCGATCTCGCATTTAATGAAGGACCCCACAATTGAAGAAATTTGGATAAATTCGCCTAAGCGAATTTTCATAGCAAGAGGCGGAAAAAGTGAGCTCACAAACATCGTCTTGACGGCAGCAGATGTTCGACAATTAATCGACCGAATTTTGATGTGGAGCGGACGTCGAATCGATCTGACCTCACCTTTTGTCGATGCGCAGCTTCCCGACGGAAGTCGATTACATGTAGCGATTCCAGAGATCACGGCTGAACACTGGTGTGTAAACATTCGCAAGCATTTATTGCGAAATTTGAGCCTTGAAGAGTTGGCTAGCCGAGGAATGATGAGCCCAGAAATTTGCTCTTTATTGAGTCGATGCGTGAGATCAGGGATGAATATTCTGGTTTCAGGCGGAACTCAATCTGGAAAAACCACACTACTTAATTCACTTGTTTCAAAGACTCAGCTCAATCAACGTGTAATAACTATTGAGGAAGTGTTTGAGTTAAAACCTGCCCTTCCAGATGTTGTTGCTATGCAGGTTCGAACTGCAAACCTGCAAGGCGAAGGCGAAATTCCAATGCGGCGCCTCATTAAAGAAGCACTTCGCATGCGTCCTTCAAGAATTGTCGTAGGAGAGGTAAGAGAAGCAGAGGCGCTGGACTTGTTGATCGCTCTCAATTCTGGATTACCCGGCATGGGAACAATCCATGCGAACTCAGCGCGAGATGCAATCATCAAACTTCAAACTCTGCCTCTGTTGGCTGGAGAAAATATCTCGCATAAATTTATAGCGCCCACCGTTGCATCTGCTATTGACCTCATTGTTCAAGTCAATCTCAATGTTCAAGGGGAACGTCGAGTGATGGAAATTTCTTGGGTCACCGGGCGATTTGAGAACGAGCATGCCGAATTGGAAACTCTCTGGAGATGGAATGGCACAGAGTATCTAAAAGGTATTGCCTCAGCCTTTCCAATTCAGATGTGGTGGCAGGCAGATGGTGAGGAAAGCATGAATCATGAATAAATATAAAGTTGTAACGCCATTTGCACTTTCTTTCACAGTCACATTTATCGTAATTTTTTCTCTTACCGCTTCAATTTTACTAGCTTCTGCCTTTTCATTTCTGGCGATTGCCTTCACTTACATAATCGTTCATGACAGAATGAATAGACTCGAGATTGAAATAGCCTCCTCGTGGCCCGAGGTGATAGATCATATTGTCTCTGGAATCCAGTCAGGTATCTCACTGAGTGAAGCAATGTCGGAGCTTGCTGTTCGTGGGCCAAAGGTAGTTCAGCCAACTTTCCAAAAGTTTAAGTTACAACTTTTGATAGATGGAGATTTTGAGAAAGGTATTCACACACTGACTCAACACTTCAAGAGTCATGCCGCAGACCAGATTTTTCAAGCTCTTCTTATCTCCAAGTCTTTAGGTGGAGCTGAACTTCTTTCGATACTAAGAACTCTTGGAAATTTCCTTCGGCAAGATCTCGCCCTTCGGCGCGAGATTTCAGTTAAACAATCGTCAATCAAGAACTCTGCGTATCTATCTTCGGCAGCGCCATGGTTATTGCTTTTACTACTTTCCCTACAACCTGCAACAGTCTCAGCTTTCACATCCCCAACCGGTGCATTAATCCTCTTTTTCGGCTTGGCTATGACCGCGATTGCCTACATATGGATGACTTCTCTCGGCAGATTGCCTGAAGCGCCACGCGTGTTTGGGGCTAGTCCATGACCACAATCCAAATAGCTTGGTCGGTTTCATTAATTTTTGCAATGAGTGGAGTTGGAACACTAATTCTTGATGAAAGTCCTGCTCGGGCATTGAAGAGAAGACTGAGCTATTCACGAGATCGCTCGAGAGTCAAACCGCGCCTGGCTGAACTCAATCGAGGAGATTTGGCTGCCTACGAAGAGTTTCGATTTCTGCAATTTACTTATACAGCGACCTTCTCATTAATTGCCTTTGCATTCTTTATGATTCTAGGTCGAGATCTCCGAATTGCTATCACTATCGTTTGCGTTCTGGCTGTAACAACTTACTTTGGTTTTGACCGTGCTTTGACACAGAAAATTGAAAAGCAGCGAACTGCCATTGAAGATGAATTCCCCGCAATAGTTGAGATGTTAACTCTTGCAATCTCTGCCGGTGAGTCTCCTCTCACTGCATTTACAAGGATCACCGAGAATTCATCTGGATACTTGAGTCGAAAATTCGAGCATGTTCTTCAAAAGGTTAATCGTGGAACTCCATTTACTGCTGCCCTCGACGACATGGGGAGAGATATAAATTTAGCAATTGTAAGAAAGTTTGTTGACTCTCTAGTCAATGCGATAACTCGAGGAGCTCCCATCGCAGAAGTTCTTATGCGGAATGCTCAGGAAGCTCGGGAATTTCAGCGAAATCGAGTTCTATCTGCTGCAGGTAAAGCTGAAATTTCAATGATGATCCCCGTCGTCTTTTTGATTCTTCCCATTTCAATACTTTTCGCCCTGTGGCCATCACTGACTAATTTGAACTTATTTGCCAGTTAGAACCAGAACCAGAACCAGAACCAGCGATATCAAAACAAACCAACCAACTAGACGAGGAATCAGATGATCAAAAAAGAGAAGGAATCTTCACAATTTGGAGTCACAATTGATCTGCTACTAATCCGACTACACCGATTAGCTTCACACGCCTACGACTTAATTCGAGAGGGTAAAGCCGGAAAAGCATGGCGAAGCGACCGAGGCGATGTGCCTGGTTGGGTACTAGTCGTATTAATGACTACAGGCCTTGTCACCGCAATTTGGACGATCGCTGCACCTCGCCTTTCAGCGATACTAAAAAATTCACTAGATGCAATGAATGGCATCAGATAGTCGATCAGGATGAAAAGACATGTGAAGATATGGCAAGACGAGCGAGGAAATGTGGAAAGTTCATTAGCTCTCATTCCATTGCTTATTCTCTTCCTAACTTCTCTGCAACTGATTGTTGCAGTTGGGTATAGAAACGCTGATACGTTGCAGGCATCTGATGATGCATCTGTACGGGCTATCTCTGGAGAATTTTCTAAAGAGGACACAGAAATCACAATTCTTTCGCCTGATAGATTTTCAAATATTTCACTCTTAGTAACTAGATATGGTAGAAAAATTCCTGAATTAGTCCCAGGATTACGGGCAATTATCGGGCGAGATTTCGAAACCAATCTAAACGGCATAGCTGTAATTGAAAATACTAGATAGAACGACTACGCAGAACGACTACGCAGAACGACTACGCAGAACGACTGTGCCGCAATATCGCGATGTAAACCGATATTGGCAAACGCCAGAAATTTCAGAAACTGCCTACCCGAAAACAAAGAAATCTTGATGAAAAACATTAGCTGTTGAGTTTCCGTGAGGAGAGATATGAGACAAAGGATTACTAGGTTAGTTGCAAATATCAAAGATTCACGCGGAAGTGCAACTGTAGAATTTGTAGTTCTCGCCCTTCCACTCTTTATTCCAATATTCCTCTTCTTAGGACAATTTTCAACATTAAGCGGCAATGAAATGGCAATTCAAACCCTAGCTCGAGAAACCCTCCGAGGTTACATTGAGAGCAAGAATGATGAATCCGGTGAAGCCGTGGTAAGTGAAATTATCTCGAGAGGAGGTAGAAGTCTTGGCTTAAGTGGTGAAGAAATCGAGTCAATCCGATATGAAATAAAGTGCAGCAAAACTCCTTGTCATCTTCCAAGCGGAAGGGTTCGAATTACCTTACTGATGGCCCCTCAGGTCAATCATGGGCGAGAGATTCAGGCTTCAGCTCAACAATATTTTTCTCCATGGATTGGATAGTAATGGAAATACCAAGTTTCAAATGTTCAATAGCTACTCGCCCAAAAGATGAAAGTTATAAAGAGAAGAAACCTAATTCTTACGCAAGTAAATTAAGCGATGAAAGAGGCTCAACCTCTATTTTAACGATCGCACTATTTCTAATTACTGTAGTACTTGTAATGATGACCACAAACATTAGTACTGTCTCTGTGGCAAAAAGGAATCTCACCCAGAGCGCCGAGTCTGTGGCACAGCGAGGTGCACATTTCTTAGATAGAGATCTGTACTACTCGGGTAAATTTAATTCAATCACCATGGTGCAGAAACTATTTGGGGAAGGACCGACAGATCCCGGAATTCCCATAGATTGTGATGCAGCACAGATGGGAATCAATGAAGCGTTAGAAGGTTTGTATTTGGAGAAAAAGTTACTCATTAGCGAAAGAATTCAAGGTCTGAGAGTCTCCGAAATTTCGTGTAATACCCAAGATATTCGAGTCGAACTAGTAGCTGTCGTAACGCTGCCCTTCCATTTGCCATTTCTAAAACTAGATCGAGTCACATTGAAATCGGCAGCGACCACTTTTAATCAACGCAACAATGGATTTTATCTATTCGGCATCCGCTTAAAGTAGTTGAGTGCTCGGTCTCCATATCGATTTCCTCCATATCGATTTCCTCCATATCGATTTCGACTGCCCACACGCAAAATAGGAGATCTCGCCCTTGAATTTCAGTGGGTATCCTTACCCCATGGCCCGCGATTACACTCTCGAGATATCTGAGATTGATGCGACCCTTGCTTCGATAGAGAAAGTTCTCGACCTTCCAAAACTTGAAGCCGAGGCTGTTGATCTTGAAGCCCAAGCGGGAGTTCCAAACCTTTGGGATGACCCAGAGAAAGCACAGGCTGTAACAAGCAAACTTTCACGCGTTCAATCAACGATTGCACGCCTTAAATCTCTGCGTCGTCGAGTTGAAGATCTGCCCGTTCTCTTTGAGTTGGCCGCAGATGAGCCTGATGGATCTGCACTTCGCGACGCTGAAAATGAGCTCGATTCAACAGTGAAGGCCATTAGCGAATTAGAAGTTACTACTTTGTTAAATGGTGAATACGACGACCGCGATGCCTTGATCACAATCCGTTCTGAAGCAGGTGGAGTAGAGGCTGCCGACTGGGCAGAGATGCTGATGCGTATGTATCTGCGTTACTGCGAACGCCATGAATATAAAGTTGATGTTCTCGAAACTTCTTATGCGGAAGAAGCTGGAATCAAATCAACGACCTTTCGGGTCAGTGCACCATATGCCTACGGAACCCTTTCGGTCGAACAGGGTACTCATCGCCTAGTGCGCATTTCTCCTTTTGATTCACAATCACGACGCCATACGTCCTTTGCTGGGGTGGAAGTTGTTCCCGTTGTTGAACAGAGCGATCACATCGATATCGACGAGAAAGAGATTCGTGTTGATGTATATCGTTCATCAGGCCCTGGTGGGCAAGGTGTTAACAC
>JBEANF010000004.1:0-6505 GCA_041165585.1 Actinomycetota bacterium
GGTGGACTTGGCGTTGCAATCATTTCAACTTCATCTGGATTGCTTACTGATAAGCAAGCCAACAAACAGGGTGTAGGCGGAGAAGTTCTCGCCTACGTATGGTGATCGAATATGTCACGTATCGGTCGCATGCCTATCGCCGTTCCAAGCGGCGTTGAAGTTTCAATCGCAGGACAGGATGTAACTGTGAAGGGTCCAAAAGGTTCTCTCACAATTACCGTCCCATCACCTATTCAGGTTTCACAAGCAGATGGTGTTATCACCGTTGCTCGTCCTAATGAAGAGCGCGTTACACGCTCACTTCACGGCCTATCACGCACATTGGTTGCCAATATGGTTACCGGCGTGACAGATGGATACACACTCACCATCGACATCGTCGGCGTTGGTTACCGTGTAGCTGAGAAGGGTAAGGATCTTGAATTCTTGCTTGGATACAGCCACCCAGTTCCATTCCTGGCTCCAGAAGGTATTACCTACAAGGTTGAATCACCAACCAAGTTGCACATCAGCGGTATCGATAAGCAGCTCGTCGGTGAAGTTGCAGCGAAGATCAAGAAGCTTCGCAAGGCAGATCCTTACAAGGGCAAGGGACTTCGTTTGGCTGGCGAGAAGGTTCGTCGTAAGGCTGGAAAGGCTGGTAAGAAGTAATGGCAATCGGCGTAAAAGTCCGCAAGGGGTCGGCAACTAATGCTCGCGCCCGTCGTCACTTCCGTGTTCGCAAGAAGGTTCAAGGAACCGCTGCGCGTCCACGTTTAGTCGTCTCACGCTCTACACGTCACCTCTTTGTACAGGTTGTCGATGACCTTCAGGGCATCACACTTGCGTCAGCTTCAACAATGGAAGCAGATCTTCGCAAAGATAACGGCGACAAGACTGCAAAGTCGAAAGCTGTTGGCGCACTTATTGCCTCACGTGCAAAGGCTGCCGGCGTAACAACCGTCGTCTTTGACCGCGCAGGAAACAAGTATCACGGTCGCATTGCAGCACTTGCAGATAGCGCACGAGAGAACGGATTGGAGTTCTAACATGGCTGAAAATCCAACAATCGATGCAGCTACAACTGCAGCACCTACAAACAAGGGACGCGGAGAACGTCGCGAACGTCGCGATGATCGCGAGAAGGATAAGTCTCCATTTATGGAGCGCGTTGTCTTCATCAATCGTGTATCTAAGGTCGTAAAGGGTGGACGTCGTTTCTCATTCACAGCACTCGTAGTTGTCGGCGACGGCAACGGCCAGGTTGGAATTGGTTACGGAAAGTCCAAGGAAGTTCCACAAGCAATTGCAAAGGCTGTCGAAGAAGCAAAGAAGTCGTTCTTCACAGTTCCACGCGTCCAAGGAACTATTCCTCACCCAGCACAAGGCGAGACAGCAGCAGGCGTCGTTCTTCTTCGTCCAGCTTCTCCTGGTACCGGTGTTATCGCTGGTGGACCAGTTCGTGCCGTACTTGAGTGCGCAGGAATCACCGACGTACTTACAAAGTCTCTCGGATCAAATAACGCAATCAACATGGTTCATGCCACTGTTGCAGCGCTAAAGATGCTTGAGTCACCTACAGCAATTGCAACTCGACGTGGACTTCCACTCGAAGATGTTGCACCTGCTGCAATCATCCGCGCTTCACAGACAGTTGGTGCCTAATGCCACGTTTAAAGATCACACAGGTCAAGTCAACAGTTGGTAACAAGCCTGAAATTCGCGAGAGCGTTCGCTCACTCGGATTAAAGCGCATCAACGATGTTGTAGTTAAGGAAGATCGTCCAGAAATTCGTGGCATGGCATACGCCGCTCGCCACTTGATCAAGATCGAGGAGGTTGAATAAAGATGACACTCAAACTTCATCATCTTCGACCAGCACCAGGTGCTAAGAAAGCTAAGACTCGTAAGGGTCGCGGTGAGGCATCAAAGGGAAAGACCGCAGGTCGCGGTGGCAAGGGAACACATGCTCGTAACACAGTGCGTCCAGGTTTCGAGGGTGGTCAGCTACCTCTCGTAATGCGCTTGCCAAAGCTTCGTGGTTTTAAAAACCCAGCACGCGTTGAGTATCAGGTAGTTAATGTCTCAACGATTAATGCTCTCTATCCAAAGGGTGGCGATGTAACAGTTGCATCACTCATTGATCTTGGAGCAGTGCGCGATAGCCTTCCTGTAAAGGTCCTTGGCAACGGAGATATCTCTGTCAAGGTAACTGTTACAGCACATGCATTCTCATCATCGGCGATCGAAAAGATCACCGCTGCTGGTGGATCAACTGCAACCCTCTAAGGGCTGCAAAAAGTAACCGATTTAAAGACGCTTGATTCGATAGAGGGAGAAGATTGATGCTTTCAGCATTTGGTATGGCTTTTAAGACTCCAGAGCTGCGCAAGAAGATCTTCTTCACTCTTTCGATCATGGCGCTCTTCCGCTTCGGATCAGTTGTTCCAACACCAGGTGTCTCATACACCAATGTGCAGCTCTGTCTCAAAGATGCAGACCAGGGTGGACTCTTTGGTCTGATTAACCTCTTCAGTGGTGGAGCACTTATTCAGCTCTCAGTCTTTGCACTTGGCATCATGCCGTACATCACCGCATCGATCATTGTTCAACTTTTGACAGTTGTTATTCCTCGCTTTGAAACTCTTAAGAAAGAGGGACAATCAGGAACTGCAAAGCTGACTCAGTACACCCGTTACCTCACCATCGGTCTTGCCGTACTTCAATCAACAGGTTTGATTGCAGTTGCCCGTACACCAGGTCGATTGATCTCAGGTTGCGATCTCGACATCATCCCTGATGCTTCATGGCAGCGCATCATCACCATGATCGTTGTAATGACCGCCGGAACTTCTGTAATTATGTGGCTTGGTGAATTGATCACAGATCGCGGCGTTGGTAACGGTATGTCTATCTTGATCTTTACCTCAATTGCAGCAGGTTTCCCATCACAACTCTGGAGCATCAAACTTCAAAAGGGTCTTGCGACATTTATCTTCGTTCTCCTCATCGGAGTTCTAGTAGTTGCTGCAGTTGTATTCGTTGAGCAGGCTCAACGCCGCATCCCAGTCCAATATGCCAAGCGCATGGTTGGACGCCAGGCTTACGGTGGAACTTCAACCTACATTCCAATCAAGGTAAACCAAGCTGGCGTAATCCCAGTTATCTTCGCATCATCACTTCTCTACATCCCATCGTTGATTGTGAACTTTACAAATAGCACATCAGGCTGGGCTGTATGGATTTCGCGTAACCTCGTAAATGGAGATAACGTCTACTACATCACTGCCTATGCTGGTTTGATTATCTTCTTTACCTACTTCTATGTTGCAATCACATTTAACCCAGAAGAGGTTGCAGATAATATGAAGAAGTACGGCGGATTTATCCCAGGCATTCGTGCTGGTCGACCAACATCTGATTATCTGCAATATGTGCTTTCTCGAATTACTGCACCAGGTTCGCTCTATCTAGCTCTGGTTGCGATTATTCCGATCATCGCACTCGTGCTCTTTGGCGCTTCACAGAACTTCCCATTTGGTGGAACTGCGATTCTGATCGTTGTCGGTGTTGGTCTTGATACTGCCAAGCAGATTGAGAGCCAGTTGCAACAGCGATCATATGAGGGATTCCTGCGCTAATGAGATTAGTCCTGGTAGGTCCACCAGGTGCTGGCAAGGGAACACAAGCTGCATTTCTCTCGGCACATTATTCAATTCCACATATCTCAACTGGAGATATCTTCCGCGCAAATATGAAGGCGGGAACTCCATTAGGTCTTGAGGCCAAGGCCTTTGTTGATCGCGGCGAACTTGTTAGCGATGAAATTACAAATGCGATGGTTCGTGCTCGTATTGAAGAAGACGATGCGCAGAGCGGTTTCCTCCTTGATGGATGGCCACGCAATGTTTCACAGGCTGAGGTACTTCGTGCCATCATGGCCGAGAAGAAGACTCCATTAAGCGCAGTTCTTGAATTTTCAATTCCGTCAGAAGAAATTATCGCCCGACTTTCATCGCGCATGACTTGTCGTCAATGCGGAAAGCCTGCAGAGTCAGGTTCTACGATCTGTCCATCTGATGGGGGAGAGCTCTACCAGCGCGAAGATGACAAGGCTGAAGTCATCGCCCGTCGCCTTGCAGTCTATGAAGAGCAGACCGCCCCGATTATTCACTTCTATCGCACTGAAGGGCTACTTATTACCGTCAGTGCCGTCGGCGAAGTTGCTGAGATTACTCAGCGCGCAATCGATGCTCTCAGCCGCGTTCAATAAGGTCACTTCATGGCGATACAGATTAAAACTCTTGATCAACTCAAGACTATGCGTCGCGCCGGTTTACTTGTGGGACAGACTCTCGATCTCCTACGCCAATCTATAAAAGTTGGAATGCGCACTGATGCACTCGATGCAATAGCTGCTGCGAATATTAAGCGAGGCGGCGGAACTTCAAATTTTCTTGGCTATCACGGATATCCAGCAACAATTTGTATTTCCATCAATGATGAGATCGTCCATGGAATTCCGGGCGATCGTGTAATTCAAGATGGAGATGTTGTCTCTATCGATTGCGGTGCAATTATTGATGGGTGGCATGGAGATGCAGCGTTTTCTATTGGTGTTGGAAGCGTTGATCCAGCAGATCAGAAGATGATGGATGTTTGCGAAGAGTCGATGTGGCGCGGATTTGCTGCTGCAAAAATTGGTGGCCGTCTTACAGATATAAGCCACGCAGTTGGAAGTTATATCGATTCACAAGGTAAGTACGGAATCCTTGCCGAATACGGCGGTCATGGCATTGGCACAGAGATGCATCAAGAACCGCATGTGTTGAATTTTGGAAAACCGGGTAATGGCCCTGAACTAGTTGCAGGGATGGCCCTGGCGATCGAACCGATGATCACCCGTGGCACAGCTAAGACTCATGTTCTAGAAGATCAATGGACTGTAGTTTCAAATGACCATTCACGCGGGGCACACTTTGAGAATTCCTTCGTATTGCTTCCTGATGGAAAGCCTTTTGTGCTCACGGCTATTGATGGTGGGCGCGCAAAGCTAGCCACACTTGGCGTTGAAGTATCAGAGTTACTTGTTTAACTGCCAACCTCTAAGATAAACCCGTGAGCACGCGCGATCAGATCGAATTTACAATCTGGCTCCAAGAGAACCAGAAGTCCTTTCTGCGCGCTGCCAAAATGATCTGTTTTGATACACAAAATGCCGAGGATGTTCTGCAGGAAGCTCTCGCCGATGTCTTTAAACGATGGAGCAAGATTCGCGAACATGAGAACCCAGAGGCTTACTTAATGCGCGTAATGGTTTCGCGCCACGCGGATATGCGGCGCAAGTGGCTGCGCAAGCAACAAGAGAAAGAGACAACTTGGGATCTTGCCGATGATATTCGCCAACTTGTTGACGAGAGCGAAGATGTCACACAGCGACTCTTAGTGCAGGCAGCTCTCAAATCTCTCACGGCATCCCAACGCGCAGTTCTTGTTCTCTACTTTGAGCATGGAATGAATCTGCGCGAGATCGCCAAGATTATGGATATGCCGATGGGAACAGTTGCATCACACTTTGCCCGTGGAAAAGCAGCCGTTGCTGCTTATGTGGAATTAACCCCTGAACTGGAACGTTCTACAGGCAGAGAGTTAACAAATAAGTCAAAGGTCGAAACAGAGATTGAAATAGTCGTAGCAGAGGTGGTGGATAACAATGAGTGATATTGATCCGCTGATTAAGCGCGAAATCCAATGGATGTCGTTAGGACCCTTAGAAAACGTTGATCTTGCACCGATGATTATCGCCAAGGTGCGCCGTCAGCGCATCATTCGCGCCATCACAGCACTCCTTGGGGTTGTCGTCATTGGTTTTGCAAGTATCGGCGTATACGAACTTGTCCGACCAAATCCGGTTAATCAGAGCTCTGGTACAACAATTGATCCAGGGACAAGTGCCGCTACTCGCCCAGAGATTGTTGGATTGCAATCTGATTACCCTGTTGCATGGGAGCCATCGGTTGGTGATCTCGGTGCAATTAGTGGAGCCGGTGGATTAGGTGACACACTTGGTGGACTCACCGCGGTTGGATTAAAAATTTCCTGGGAACGATGTGGCAAGTTCCAGTGTCCAATTACCTGGCAGATCTCATTTGAAAATCGCACAGGTGATTTGATCTCAGCCTCGCCATCACTTGCCATCTTCGCCGACCACTCACCTTTAGTTAGCGATACCCGCCCAACCACTGTCTTGCCTGGCGGATATGCCGAGTTGGTCTATACCTTCGAGGAGTTTAAGGATTCGCTCCTGCCAGAAATCACAGCTGACTGGCAGTGGAACTGGTACCTATCAAATACCCGCTAGCGAGCGTGGCTTTGACCAAAACTGACCATCTGCCCTCTATCTGGCCTGCATAAAAACCCCCGAGAATAGCGGTGGGAAAGATAACCGCCAGTGCTTTGCTGGCAACCGTCTCAATGGGGGAAAAGTGAAAAGAACACTCACCGCTGGAGTTAGCGCTCTAGCAC
>JBEANF010000005.1:0-36782 GCA_041165585.1 Actinomycetota bacterium
AATGATTTTGACTGAAGGGAAAGAGCGATGTCTGTACAGGTTTACATCTTGATTCAAACTGAAGTAGGCAAGGCATCATCTGTTGCTACAGCTGTTGGTGCAATCGCTGGAGTCACGTTGGCTGAAGGCGTCACCGGCCCATATGACGTGATCATGCGCGCAGAATCTGCATCTATGGAAGATCTTGGACGTGCGATTCTCTCTAAAGTTCAGGCTGTGCCAGGAATTACTCGCACATTAACTTGCCCAGTAACAACTTACTAATTACCAAGCACAGCGTTATTTCGCGTCAGCGCACTCTTTAATAAGTGTGTAATTACCTGCGTATAGTCGACTCCAGAAGCTGCCCACATCTTGGGAAAGACTGAAGTTGCAGTAAAACCAGGCATCGTATTGAGCTCATTGATGATCACCTCACCATTTGGTGTGACGAAAAAATCCACTCTAGCCAATCCGCTGCAACCCAGTGATACGAATGCCTCAACTGCTTTCTCTTGAATAAGTGCGCTTATTTCCGGCGCTATTGGAGCAGGCAGAGTAATGGACGTCGCACCATCTAAATATTTAGCTTCAAAGTCATAGAACTCAAACTTTGAATCGATTTCGATCTGACCAACAACAGATGCGCGAGGCGTGCCTTCGATTTCCAGAACTGCGCACTCAATTTCACGGCCAATCACCGCATTTTCCACCATCGCCTTAGGATCAAAGCGATGAGCTTCGGCCACAGCGGCTGCTAGTTCGCCCGCAGATTTAACTTTTGTTGTGCCACGACTTGAACCACCTCGAGCAGGTTTTACAAATACGGGGTAACCAAGTGTTGCCACCTGTGTCGAGAGTTCAGCCTGATTGATCTTCCACTCAGATTCGCGAATAACAAAACCTTCAGCCACTGAAATTCCATGGGATGCAAATATTGGCTTGGCAAATGATTTATCCATTGCCACAGCAGACGCCAGTACGCCCGAGCCCACAAATGGAATATCTGCAATCTCTAATAGACCCTGAATCGTGCCATCTTCGCCGTACGGTCCGTGAAGAACGGGAAAGACAATTGCAATATCTAAATTCCTACCAGCTACTTCAAAGCCACGTGGAGATATTGTTACGGCAGTTGCATTGTCTGGCACCACTGGCAACACGCCATCCTTAATCGAAAGGTTGTAGCTGTCAGGAATTAAAACCCAAGAACCAGATTTGGTTATGCCGATAACAATTGGTTCGTAGAGAGATCGATCGATAGCCGATAAAACTCCCCCAGCCGAAGTACAGGAAATCTCGTGTTCGCTGCTGCGGCCACCGCAGATGATTGCAACGCGAGTTGTCATCGAATGAAGTTCTCTGCTTGAGTTGTTATCGCCATCAAGCGGGTAAGGGCTTGCTCGGGTGTGAGTGAACCATTGACGATATCGGCAACTGCCTCAATGACTGGTACTTCAACCCCTACGCGATGAGCGATTTCAAGGATGGCACCTGAAGATGCAACACCCTCAACAGTTTTGGCACCTTGAGCAATTGCCATCTCCATAGATCCTGTCTTGCCGAGGAGTTCTCCGAATGTTCGGTTACGCGATAATGGAGAACCACAAGTGGCTACAAGATCTCCCATACCTGCAAGACCTGCCGCACTTAGCGGATCAGAGCCATGTGCCGCACAGAGACGAGCAACTTCATTAAGTCCGCGAGTAATTAACATCGCTTGAGTGTTCTCACCAAAACCCATGCCAATTGAGATGCCAACTGCCAACGCGATTACATTCTTAATCGCGCCAGCTAACTCACAGCCCAATAGATCAACGGAGGTGTAAACACGGTAGTACGGGGTGCGGAAAAGTTCACGCACGTGCTCGGCTACTGCTTGTGAAGTGGATGCGGCTACCGCGCCAGCGGGTTGGCGCAAAATTAATTCATCAGCCAAATTTGGGCCAGTCAAAATCGCAATCTCGTGCTTGCCTAAAATTTCTTCGATGATTTCAGTCATGCGCATCATCGTTGAAACTTCGATGCCCTTAAGGGTACTGATGATTGTGCAATCGGCAGGGAAATGACTCTTCCAATCGTTGAGAGTGGCACGCAGTTGAGTCGATGGAATCGCCAGCACGTAGTTATCGCTAAATGTGAAGGTCTCTTCTAAATTTGTAGTTGCTCGCAAATTCGATGGCAATACCTGACCAGCTAAGTACCGCTCATTGGTATGTGAAGTGTTGATTTCGTTGACCGTCTCGGGGTTGCGCCCCCAGAGGAGAACATCATTTCCAGCATCACAGAGCACTTGTGCCAGGGTTGAACCCCAGGCGCCTGCCCCGAAGACGCTCACTTTGCTCATGACTTCTTCTCACCTTTTCTAAAGTTACCCGTTCGAGGTAACTCGGATGTATGTGGGTCAAAGATAGTCGCAGGGCGCCGCTGCCCGCGAATCTCCTCAAGGAGCGCGGTAATTGCGCTCATAATTTCCGCAGTAGCCTCGGCCATCGCCACAGGGTCTTCCTCTTTGCCATACCAGCGCGATAGATCAACGGGTTGGCCAACCCGATACCGCACAGTTGTTCGAGGACAAATTCTTATCTTCTTCGCATATGGCGGGATGACATCTTGAGTGCCCCATTGCGCAGCAGGATAGACAGGCGCCTTTGAAATGACAGCTAAACGTGCAACGCCAGTCTTTGCAACCATCGGCCAATTATCCTGATCGCGCGTCAATGTTCCTTCCGGATAGACCGCAACTTGATGTCCCATCTCAAGTAACTTCAGCGCGTATTGAAGAGCGACTCTTGCTTCTTTACTTTCTCTCTCAACTGGAATCTGTTCTGCAGCTAACAAAATCCGTCCGATTATTGGAACTCTGAACACTTGCGATTTACCAAGAAATCGGGGGGCTCGACCATTTGTGTATAGAAAGAAGGCAAGAGCGAGTGCATCCAAATAAGAGAGATGATTGGAAGCGACAATCACTGGACCGGTCTTTGGAATCTTCACACCTTCGCGATAGTCATAGCGAGCGATCAACTTCATAATCGGAATCAAGATTGAGGCGCAGATTCGAAAGGTTTTATTGATTCCTAGTGGGTAACCCTGCGGTGGCTTGAGGCGAATCTTAAGCGGTTTGGGATTCCCGGAAGTAGATCGCGACATATGAGAATTCTAAGTCTGTGGTGGTACTTTCCAGCGCTCCTGTCTGGCCAAATATAGGAATAAAAAATAAGGCCCACGCTCAGCGCGTGGGCCTTATTTAAGAAAGAATTACTTCTTCTTGCGAACTACCTTCTTCGCTGCGCGCTTTGGAGCAGCTTTCTTTGCAGCCTTCTTAGGAGCAGCTTTCTTGGCTGTCTTCTTTACAACCTTCTTCGCTGCCTTCTTAGGAGCTGCCTTCTTAGCTGCAGGCTTTGCAACTGGCTTTGGTTCTGGCTTTGGAGCTGGACCGAGCTTACGATCGCCAGCTACAACTTCCTTGAGAGCCTTTGCAGGCAAGAAGCGTGCCTTCTTTGAAGCCTTAATCTTGATTGTCTCGCCGGTGAATGGGTTACGACCCATACGTGCCTTGCGATCAACCTTCTTGAACTTACCGAAATCGTTGATCATGACATCTTCGCCGCGTGACATAGCACGTGTGATTGTGTCAAAAACGATATCTACAGCGTGAGCTGCTTCCTTCTTGCTGTCGTTGAAGTGTGGGGCCAACGCGGCAATGAATTGGGCCTTATTCATCAAAATCCCCTTAGTTTTACGCTTAAAAATTAAGCTTTTGCTTAATTGTGTATAAAACTTAAACCAGTTAATGGGGTGAGGCCCACATTCACGTGGGCGTGTCGCAATTTAATATTTCTAAAAAATCGCACTATTTATGCGTAAAAAACTCTCATTCTCCACTTGAGACTTTTACGTTATTTGTTCACCCTTTACGCAAAACCCTTATTTCATAGGTGTTTGCGCGGGAAATTATCGAATCGGAAGCGTTGCAGGCTTGTATGAAGGGCGATTCTTCTCGAAAGCATCGATGGAATCAGTCTGTTTCAAGGTTAATCCAATGTCATCAAGGCCCTCCATCAAGCGCCAACGCGTGTAGTCATCGATGGCAAATGGGTGCATGATGCCGGAAAAAGAAACTGTGCGAGTCTCAAGATCTACTGTGATTGAGGTGGTTGGATCGGCCTCGACTGCCGCCCACATTGCCTCGACATCTGCTTGAGGCAAAATTACCGTCAGCAATCCACCCTTAAGAGAGTTGCCGCGGAAGATATCGGCAAAGCGCGATGAGATCACTACTTTGAAACCATAGTTCTGGAGCGCCCAGACAGCGTGTTCGCGTGATGAACCTGTTCCAAAGTCTGCTCCAGCAAGCAAAATTGTGCCATTCTTAAATTCTGGCTTATTGAGGACAAAATCTGGATCGTTGCGCCAGGCGGCAAAGAGGCCATCTTCAAAACCGCTACGCGTTACTCGCTTGAGATAGACGGCAGGGATGATCTGATCGGTATCAACATTGCTGCGACGAAGAGGGACTCCGGTGCCAGTGTGCTTAACAAATTTCTCCATAGTGATCTCTCCTTACAAATCTGCCGGTGATGAAAGTTTTCCGCGAAGTGCGGTAGCTGCCGCCACAAGTGGGCTAACCAAGTGAGTACGTCCGCCCTTGCCTTGGCGACCTTCAAAGTTTCGGTTTGATGTTGAGGCCGAACGCTCGCCAACAGTAAGTTGATCCGGATTCATTCCAAGACACATTGAGCATCCTGCATTTCGCCACTCGGCACCTGCTTCGATGAAGACTTTATCTAAACCTTCTGCTTCGGCCTGCAAGCGAACACGTGCAGAACCTGGAACAACCAACATGCGAAGAGTTGATGCGATCTTCTTTCCCTTCACTACCTCGGCTGCGCTACGAAGATCTTCAATGCGACCGTTGGTGCAAGAGCCCAAGAAAACAGTGTCAATAGCTATTTCTTTGAGGGGTGTTCCAGGTGTGAGTCCCATGTATTCAATAGCGCGCTCTGCTGCAGTGCGCTCTGTTGTATCTGAGTAATCGGCAGGATTCGGAACGCTGGCATTGAGCGGCAAACCTTGTCCTGGGTTAGTACCCCAGGTGACAAATGGTTCAAGTTCATCAGCGTTGAGATCTACCTCGACATCAAATTTCGCATCTGCATCTGTATAGAGCGTCTTCCAATAAGCAACTGCCTCATCCCAATTCTCTGGAGCATGTGGTTTGCCCTTGATGTAAGCAAAAGTTGTCTCATCTGGTGCGATCAAGCCAGCGCGGGCGCCGGCTTCAATCGACATGTTACATACAGTCATACGGCTCTCCATGGAAAGTGCTCGGATCGCACTTCCACGGTATTCGATGATGTAACCCTGTCCCCCGCCGGTTCCAATCTTTGCAATGATGGCAAGAATGATGTCCTTTGAGGTAACTCCTGGCTTTAGAGTTCCTTCGACATTGATCGCCATAGTCTTTGGACGAGTTGAAGGCAGAGTCTGTGTCGCTAAAACGTGTTCTACTTCCGAGGTACCAATTCCAAATGCAATTGCGCCGAAAGCTCCGTGGGTTGATGTATGAGAATCACCGCAGACAATTGTCATCCCTGGTTGGGTAATTCCGAGCTGTGGCCCAACAACGTGTACAACACCTTGATCGATATCTCCCAAAGAATGCAGGCGAACACCAAATTCCTGGCAATTTGCCCGCAGAGTATCTACCTGTAACTTCGAGACTGGATCTGCGATCGGCTTTAGAATATCGAGCGTAGGCACGTTGTGATCCTCTGTTGCAATTGTGAGATCAGGGCGGCGAACAGTGCGTCCTGTAAGGCGCAGACCATCAAATGCTTGTGGGCTGGTTACCTCATGGATGAGATGCAGGTCGATGTAGAGCAGATCAGGCTCTCCATCTGCTTGGCGAACGATATGTTCTGCCCAAATCTTCTCTGCAAGTGTCTTACCCATCGCAACCCCTTTTTACTCTCTCTTTTGCATCTCACTAGGTGGGATGTTAATATCACCAGGTGGATAGAAAGAATAGCGGAGTCGGCGTATTAGATAAAGCCGTAGCCATTTTGGGCACTCTGGAATCAGGGCCACACTCTCTGGCCGAACTTGTTGCGGCAACTGGTATCGCCCGCCCGACTGCTCACCGCCTCGCAGTTGCACTTGAATTTCATCGCCTGGTCGCCCGAGATTTAACAGGGCGATTTATTCTCGGTCCCCGCTCGGGTGAACTTGCAAGTGCGGCAGGTGAAGATCGACTTCTTGCAGCAGCAGGTCCGGCACTTGCTGCACTCCGTGATGCAACTGGTGAATCAGCGCAGCTCTATCGCCGCCAAGGAGATATTCGCATATGTGTTGCCGTTGCAGAACGTCTTTCAGGACTCCGTGATTCAGTTCCAGTCGGTGCATCTCTAACAATGGCGGCAGGTTCTGCAGCACAGATTCTGCTTGCATGGGAAGATTCTGAAAAGATTCATCGCGGATTAAAGAATGCACGATTTACAGCAGCAGTGCTTGCGGCCGATCGTCGCCGAGGGTGGGCGCAATCTGTAGGAGAGCGCGAAGCTGGAGTGGCATCAGTGTCAGCCCCTGTGCGCGGACCCAATGGAAAGGTGATTGCAGCCGTTTCAATTAGCGGCCCCATTGAAAGACTTGGACGTCAACCCGGCCGACTTCATGCAGCATCAGTTGTTGCTACCGCTACTCGCTTAAGCGAGCACTTAGCTAAATCTTAAGAGTCGAGTAGATCAAGCTCCCGTAGAACTCGGCCAATGACTGAAAAGTTAAATCCTTTTCGCTGCAACAGGGATTGAATACGGCGTATCTGAACCTCTGGTTCAAGGCGCGACATAGTGTTGTACTTTTTAAATCCAAGATCGAATGCGGCTCGATACTCAGATTCATCCTCTATCTGATCAAGGGCCTCATCGATCTGCTCTTGATTAACGCCCTTCTGGCGAAGCTCGTTGGCAATAATGCGCTTTGAGATCTTCTTATGGCCATGGCGCGAAGTCGCCCAGGCGATTGCAAAATCTGCATCATTAATAAGGCCGGCCTCGGTTAATCGAAAGATTACCGCTGCGGCAACATCATCTTCGACTCCACGGCTCTTCAAGTGAGCCAGGAGCTCACCCTTACTTTTTGCTCGAGTAACAAGAGCGTTAAGCGCAATTGTGTGAGCTACTTCGTATGGGTCTAGCTCCTGGCTACCTGATCGAGATTCTCGTGGAACCTTTGCAAAGTGGAGAGAAATTAGAACTCGACCTCTGCTGCAGCTTCATCGATCTGTGCGATGAGCTCTGCGTCGACCTCTACCGGTACGAATGAGGCGCGGATGCGAGCCTCAATATCGTTGGCAAGATCTGGGTTATCAACGAGGAATGCGCGTGCATTCTCCTTACCCTGACCAAGTTGATCGCTCTCGTAGGTGTACCACGCACCAGATTTCTTGACGATACCAAGGTCTACACCCATATCTATCAGCGAACCTTCGCGCGAGATTCCAACACCATAGATGATGTCAAACTCTGCCTGCTTAAATGGTGGAGCCATCTTGTTCTTAACAACTTTAACGCGGGTACGGTTGCCGACAGACTCTTGTCCATCTTTAAGAGTTTCTATACGACGGATATCAAGGCGGACAGATGCATAGAACTTAAGCGCCTTACCACCTGTTGTTGTCTCAGGAGAACCGAAGAAGACGCCGATCTTGTCACGCAACTGGTTGATAAAGATCGCCGTAGTCTTTGACTGATGAAGAGCGCCAGTAACCTTGCGAAGTGCCTGTGACATTAAACGAGCCTGAAGACCCATATGTGAGTCACCCATCTCGCCTTCGATTTCAGCACGTGGAACAAGGGCTGCAACGGAGTCAACGACAACGAGGTCGAGTGCACCGGAGCGAACCAACATATCCATAATCTCAAGTGCTTGCTCACCGGTATCTGGTTGCGAAACAAGAAGAGCGTCGATATCAACGCCGAGTTTCTTGGCATACTCAGCATCGAATGCATGCTCTGCATCGATAAAGGCGCAGATTCCGCCCTGTTTCTGCGCACTTGCAATGGCATGCAAGGTAAGGGTTGTCTTACCTGAGGATTCTGGTCCATAGATTTCGATAATGCGACCGCGAGGAAGGCCACCGATACCGAGTGCGATATCGAGTGCGATCGATCCGGTAGGAATTACTTCAATAACTTGTGCCTGCTTATCAGACATCTTGATAACTGAACCCTTACCAAATTGACGTTCGATCTGGGCGAGGGCGGTATCGAGGGCTTTCTGACGATCGGATGTTGCGCGATCGTTTGGTGCATCTGGCTTTGCTTCTTTTGCTGCCACTTTCACTCCTTAGGTAGAACGTCTGGCCAATGCCATACGTTGGTAACGGCCCAGAAGGTACGGAGACCCACCGACGGACCACAGCATCTGGGGAAGAGCTGTGGGCGGAAGATGGAACCGCTCTGGTTGAACAGGTATAAGGGTATCCGAACACCTGTTCGAAAACTAGCACCGCCCACTGACATCACATGTGGCGTGTCGCCCTCATTGGCCAGGGGTACCCCCTGCCGAAGTCAATTTAGTAGGCGTACTTTTGCGTCTGCGCCGGGTGCTCGCGACAAACCGCCCGCCAAATATCTTGTGCTTCCAATCCCTTTGCCAGGGCTTCATTTACCGTCATGCTATCGAGAGTAGTGAGCGCGATATCTGAGCTAAATGATGGCGCCCACTCTGCCCCGAAAGAGAGTGTCAATCTTTCGCGAAGATCTGATATTCGCATGGGCCTTAGAAGAGAGTATTTTCAACAAGGAGCGCGGCCTGTTCGCGAGATTGTTCGGGTGTCAGCGGTTGAACAACTTGGCCTAAAAGCCAGCGCATTGCAAGACCAGTAGCGCTCTGAGATTGAGTGAGTGCGAACACTGTGCGGGCTAATTCAAGATATAGCGGATGTTCGCTATGAATGAGTAATTGCGCCACTAATGCCGGATCATATTCACGCAAACCCGCTAGCGCTCGGTCGCCAGAAATTGCAATTGAGAGAGACTCCAATGCATCTGCCGGGGTTCCGGCGATCTTTGCTATTTCGATAATTCTTGAAACTTCAGAAGCTAGTAGCGCTTCGACGACAGCGCCTTTATCTCGATAATGGTTGTACAGAGTGGCGCGTGCTACTTCAGATGCCGAAGAGATATCAATCATGGAAATCTTCGAGAGACCTGATTGCGCAATGAGCTCTTTGGTTGCCTGCAGAATTGCTTCTTCGGTACGGCGATGAGCGGCACCTTGTGTGGCGTATTTAGGCTGCGTCGACAACGGAGAGCTTTGCAATCTCGCCTGATGCGATGTGAAGTGCGACCTCACTCATGAGTGTAGAAAGTTGCAGTCCAAGGGCCTCGCAAATTGCGTTGAGCAACTCAGATGATGCTTCTTTTTGTCCACGTTCTACCTCGGAGAGATAACCAAGTGAGACGCGAGCTTCACGTGCAACATCACGCAAAGTGCGTGACTGTTCTGTGCGGGCAGCACGAAGAGCGCTACCGACTGCTTCACGTAAAAGCACCATGGCCACTCCTCTCTAACTCTTTGCTATCCGACTTGTTCGTTCTCTAAGGATACGCGTAAATGAGCCAATTGCAGTGGCAACCGTGGCGTTTCGCACGCTTTCACGCCCTCCAGCCAGCGAAAGTTCCAGGCTCTGATTGACCGGCCCACTGATTGCGACCCAAACGGTTCCGGATGGCACACCATCTGATGGACCGGGTCCGGCTACTCCCGTTGTTGCAATCGCCCATGTTGCGCCCAGTTTCTCGCGGGCTCCATCTGCCATAGCAACTGCAACTTCTTGGCTATAGACGGTGTGTTCTGCGATGAGTGCTGTATCTAATCCCAAAGTAGTTGCCTTCACATTACTCTGGTAAGCCACGATCGCGCCAAGAAATATCTGTGACGATCCTTCGACTGAAGTGATGGCAGAACTCAATCCTCCTGCAGTAATAGATTCTGCGGTGACTAGCGATTCATTCTGCGCGGCAAGAGTGGCGATGATCTCCTTGACCATTGATGTTATTTCAGGAGTAAGGGACATAACTCCTCCCCTCATAAGCTCTACGCTCGCTTTAAGGCCAATCGTACATAGTTAAATCCTGTAACGATAGTGAGAATGATTGCGATAGACATAAATCCATCACGGAACCAATAGAGCGATTCAGGAAGTGGCAGCATGTAGAAGCCGACTCCAAAACTCTGAAAAGTAGTTTTTATCTTTCCGCCACGACTTGCGGGAATGACTCCCCCCTTAATCACAGCCAGACGGAAGAGGGTAATTCCAATTTCACGTGCCAAGATAACAATAGTGATCCACCAAGGGAATCGATCCAAGAGAGAGAGTGAAATCATCGCTGAACCAATAAGTGCCTTATCTGCAACCGGGTCGAGGAATTTACCTAGTTCACTCACTTGATTTGTAGCTCGAGCTAAATGGCCGTCTAGTAGATCTGACATTCCGAGTACGAAGTAAATGCACCAGGCGATGACCTGCCATGTCGTGTCATCTCCACCATTTTTAAATATTGCATAGACCCCAAATGGGATCAGAAGAATACGAGAAATGGTGATTGCGTTAGGCGAGAGAAAGATTTTCATAATGGTTTTGCAATCAAATCTGCTCCAAGGGATTGCGTCACAACGCCATCTACATATGTACCAACCTTAAAAGATGTTCCGATGAAAGATGTAGTTCCATCCACTTCGGGGCCCTGATGGGCTGCTCGCCCCTCTTGATTTGCTTCATCCTCAATCAAGACTCGAACCCGCTCACCGATTCGGGAGGCAGCGCGGAGTGAGACCATTTCATCTGCCAGAGAAGAAAGGGATTCGACCCGCTCTGCAATCTTTTCCTCATCAACCTTGTCGTCGAGATCGAGGGCTTCGGTCTTATCCTCATCCGAATATCCAAAAACACCGATCGCATCTAACTGAGCTTGGGTAATGAAATCAGCCAAGAGATTGAAATCATCTTCTGTCTCACCAGGAAACCCGACGATGAAGTTTGAGCGTATTCCCGCCTCCGGCGATAATGCACGGATCTGAGTAATCAGGTGGAGGAATTTTTCACTATCACCAAAGCGTCTCATTCGCCGCAAAAGTGTTGGACTTACATGCTGAAAGGAGAGATCAAAGTAAGGGGCGACTTTTTCAGTCGAGATCATTGCTTGCAATAGCGAAGGCCGCATCTCAGCTGGCTGTAGATATGACAGACGCACCCGCTCTACACCTTCAATCTCGCCAAACTCATGAAGGATTTTCTCCATCAACATCAGATCACCAAGATCTTTTCCATAGGATGTGGTGTTTTCGCTGACCAGGAAGAGTTCGCTAACTCCATTTTTAGCAAGCCACTCTGCTTCTTGTAAAACTTCAGTGGGTCTGCGTGAAATAAATGATCCTCGGAAATACGGAATGGCACAGAAAGAACATCTGCGATCACAACCAGAGGCAATTTTCAGAGGCGCCCATGGTGCATCTGCCAATCGCTTTCGAAAGAGTGAACCTCCGGCACCAAGTGATGATTGATAGTTTTCATCTCGAGCCCTAGCTCGATCCATCGGTGCGATCGGAAGAAGTGAGCGTCGATCGCGCGGCGTATGCGCGGTATGACTTTGGCCAGAGATAATCGACTGCAGTCTGGCAGATATATCTTGATAATCATCAAAGCCCAAGATTGCATCAGCTTCTGGGAGAGCGTCTGCTAACTCTTTGCCGTAACGCTCAGCCATGCAGCCCACCGCTACAACCGCTCGCGTGGTGCCATGCCCTTTGAGTGAATTAGCTTCGAGTAGAGCATCAACAGAGTCCTTTTTTGCCGATTCAATAAACCCGCATGTATTGACGACGGCTACTTCTGCGTTCTCAACATCTTCGACGAGGGTCCAACCATCTGCCTCGAGTCGACCAGCAAGTTCTTCGGAGTCAACATCATTGCGGGCACAGCCCATGGTAATAATTGCAACTGTCCGACTCATTTGTCAGATGGTACAGCGTGGTGGCTTACTTGGCTCTAAAAGTCTTACGAATTTCCTGATTTCGCTCACCTAATGGAGCTAATTTCTCACCATTGAGAGTTAAGTCGAGATCTCCAGCATTTCCTAAGTAGACAGAGATTGAACCTTCACCGACAAATGACTTTTCTTCGCCCTGAAAAAGCGGACCTTTATAAAGGTGGACTCCTCCAACAACAATATCGATATTTGAATTACCGCGAGTTGCCTTGATTACCAATTTGAGTGCGGCGTTAGTGGCAGGGATTAGTTCAGTAGTAGCCGATTGTGTGGGTGTTGCAGACGGTGACATTGTTACCACCGGGGTTTCTGAAGGTTCTGATTCAGCTACAACACTCGAGATTGTCTCTTGATCCATTGAACTCATCGCAAATTGCGCAACGCCAATTAATACAATGATAGAAAGAGATGCTCCTGCAAGTACTTTCCATGAGAGCTTGCGGTTCTCGGTTCTAATGGCCGCGGCATTGTTATCAACTAGTTGAGCATGGATTGACCGTGAATCAACGGAATGCTCTTCATCATACATCGCCAATAATTCTTGAGCATTGGCTCCAACTGCGCGGGCAATATTTCTAATGTGACCTCTGGCGTATGTATCTCCACCACATGGCAGAAAATCATTCTTCTCCATTGAAGTAATTAATCCAGGTCGAAGATTGACTATACGTGCGAGTTCGTCAACGCTAAAGCCTGCGCTCTCGCGCGCGCTACGTAATTCCTCGCCTAGTGCCATGAGACCAACAATCTGAGTGGAGTGGGGTGATCAACTTCCCGGTAAGTCAAATTGTAGGGTGATAGTGACTGCGCAATCTAGCCCGATTCGGGTGATGTTTTTTTAGACAGGGGTGACTCAGTAGTCGCGCAGCGTCGCTAAAACCGATTCCAGTTCCTCTGGCTTGACCATCACGACTCGAGCCTTGGAACCTTCAGATGGCCCCACGATTCCACGTGACTCCATCAGATCCATTAAGCGTCCGGCCTTTGCAAATCCGACTCGAAGTTTACGTTGCAGCATCGATGTAGAACCAAATTGTGTGCCAACGACTAACTCGACTGCCTGACAGAGTAAATCAAGATCATCGCCAATCTCTTTATCAATCTGCTTTGTCGATGCTGGAGGAGCTGTCACATCTTCTCTATATCGCGGCGATAACTGTTTTTTCACATGGCTAACAATGGCTTCGATTTCGCGCTCTGAAATATATGCACCTTGAATTCGAATTGGACGCGATGCACCCATTGGGATAAATAGTCCATCACCTTGTCCCACAAGCTTTTCTGCTCCTGGGCTATCAAGAATGACTCGACTGTCTGCAAGGGAAGAGGTTGCAAAAGATAAACGAGACGGAACATTTGCCTTGATGAGTCCTGTAACAACATCAACACTGGGACGCTGAGTTGCAAGGACTAAGTGAATACCTGCAGATCGCGCGAGCTGAGTAATGCGCACCACAGACTCTTCGACCTCGCGAGCAGCAACCATCATCAAATCTGCAAGCTCATCAATAATGACAAGCAAGTAAGGATACGGTTCAACTACGCGATCGCTTCCCTCTGGTGGCTTCACCTTCCCGGCGCGTACAGCCTTGTTGAAATCATCGATATGTCTAAATCCAAATATTGCTAGATCTTCGTACCGCAAATCCATCTCACGAACTACCCACGTAAGTGCATCAGCTGCCTTCTTTGGATTGGTGATAATCGGCGTGATGAGGTGAGGAATACCCTCATATGCTGTGAGTTCAACACGCTTTGGATCTATCAATACAAGACGGACATCATCAGGAGTCGCACGCATCAGAATTGAAGAGATCATCGCATTGATCATCGATGACTTACCGGCACCCGTTGCACCCGCAACAAGTAAGTGAGGCATTTTTGCCAAGTTGGCACATACAAAATTGCCTTCGACGTCTTTACCGAGGGCAACTAGCATGGGGTGATGATCCTGACCCGCAACTGATGAGCGCATAACATCGCCTAAAGCAACGATTTCTCGATCAGTATTTGGAATTTCAATTCCAACCGCAGATTTGCCCGGAATCGGTGAAAGTATTCGTACGTCGCTACTTGCCACAGCGTAAGAAATATTCTTCGCTAGTGCAGTAATTCGTTCAACTTTTACAGCATTGCCTAGCTCTACCTCATAGCGAGTGACGGTAGGTCCACGCATGAAGCCGGTAACTTCGGCATCAATTTCAAATTGCTTAAAGACTTCTGTAAGAGCGGCCACAACTGTGTCATTAGCTTTGCTCTTACTTTTTGAGGCAGGCCCACTACGTAACAAATCTTGGGAAGGTAGTTCATACGTTGAGTCACCCGTTAGTAAGAGTTGCTCAATTCGCCTGGCTACTCCCCCGCCGGTAGCCGGTGGCGTGACTGGAGTTATTGGGCGTGGTGTTTCAACCGTAAACTCCTGATCAAATTCTTCTTCGTCAATTGGTTCTTGCTCTGGCTCTTGGTTCCAGGCAACAACAGGAGTGTCAAAAGGTGGAGTATCAGTTACTTCAAACTCTTCTTCGGTGCGCTCTGATCGCTTATTCCAGATCCAAGAGAAGAGTGCAGTCATCTTTGCAATCACTGTAGAGAATGGAGTAGCCGTTGTTACTAAAACTCCAAAGAAGAAGAGCAATACCAGGAATGGTTGTGCAAGCACAGGAGTCATTAATCGCTCTAGTGGTAACGAAACTCCATAACCCAATAATCCGCCAGCCCCACGCATATCTGTTGCACCATCTACTGGCGCTGGAAAACCTGAAATAAAATGGATCAACCCAGTGCTGGAAATGAGGAGAATAAGAATTCCGATAACGATCCGACCATTTGATTTTGACTCATCTGGTTTTCTAAATATCCGTACTGCGAAATATCCAAGGATGATCGGGGCAAAAAAACCAATCTTGCCAAAGGCACCGTAGAAGATGGCGTAAAGCAAGTCGCTTAAAATGCTCTCCGATTTAAACCATGTTCCCACCAAGGCGGCCATGGCCAGAATAAGAATAAGCAATCCAGCGCCATCGCGACGGTGTGCTGGATCAAGATCTTTAGCACCGCGAGCCAGGAAACGAATCGATGACCCGAGCGCTTTGGCTAAGGCTGACCAGGTTGATGAGACGGCGCGGCCTATAGCGGCAGGGAGAGTCGACTTTCCCTTGGTGCGAGTCTTTTTCTTAGCCACACCTTTTATATTATCAGTTAGACCTCAACAACTACGGGAACGATCATGGGACGGCGTCGATGTTTTTGTCCGACCCAGTTTCCGATTGTTCGTCTGACAACCTGCTGTAGTTGATGAGTTCCATCAATTCCATCAGTAACTGCTCGGGCAAGAGCTTTTTCAATCTCTTTCTTCACTTCATCAAAGAGCGCTTCATCTTCATTAAATCCACGAGCATGAATATCTGGACCCGAGATTATCTTTCCGCTTTGAGCCTCAACGACAACAAAGACTGAAATAAAACCTTCTTCGCCAAGAATGCGTCGATCCTTGAGTGATGACTCGGTGATATCGCCAATGCTTTGACCATCAACGTAGACAAATCCGCAGGGAACCGCGCCAACAACTTCTGCAACATGATCGATGAGATCGACAACAATTCCATTCTCGATGATGAAGGCATTCTCGCGCGGCACTCCGGATTCAATGGCCAGTTGGGCATTTGCCTTGAGGTGCCGCCATTCACCATGTACCGGTAAGGCGTACTTGGGTTTAACGATGTTATAGCAGTACAGAAGTTCGCCGGCTGCTGCATGCCCTGAAACATGCACCATGGCATTTGCCTTATGTACAACTTTTGCACCAAATCGAGTTAACTCATTGATGACCCGGAAGACAGAATTTTCATTTCCGGGGATCAGCGATGACGCAAGAATGACGGTGTCGCCATCACCTACTCGGATCTGGTGATCACCATTTGCCATGCGGGAAAGCGCTGCCATTGGTTCACCCTGTGAACCTGTGCAGATTAGAACAACATCATCGCCGTAGTTTTCGAGATCCTTTGCATCAAGGATCATATTTGGGGGCACAGTGAGATAACCCATGTCTTGTGCAATTTTCATATTTCGCACCATTGAGCGCCCAATGAAGACAACTTTGCGGCCGTGTTCTGCTGCTACATCTATAACTTGTTGTACGCGGTGCACGTGGGAAGAAAATGAGGCAACAATGACGCGTCGTTTAGTCGAAGCGATCACGCGATGTAAGGCAGGCATGATCTCGCGCTCGGAAGGAGTAAAGCCTGGAACATCGGCATTAGTAGAATCGACTAGGAAGATATCCACGCCTTCCTCACCCATGCGGGCGAAGGTGCGAAGATCAGTCAGGCGGCCATCCAGTGGCAGCTGATCCATCTTGAAATCGCCGGTGTGAAGTACTCGACCAGCATCGGTGCGGATTGAAATCGCCAGCGCATCTGGAATCGAGTGATTAACTGCAACAAATTCAAGTTCAAAAGGGCCAACATCTTCTGTCACGCCTTCGCGAACCTCACGAGTGATTGCAGTGATGCGATGTTCCTTCAACTTAGCGGTAATCAAAGCAAGTGTCAGCGGTGAACCATAGAGGGGAATATCCCCGCGCTCGCGCAACAAATATGGAACTGCGCCGATGTGATCCTCGTGGCCATGTGTCAGAACAATGCCGATGACATCATCGAGGCGATCACGAATGTGGGAAAAATCAGGCAGGATCAGATCAATTCCTGGCTGATTATCTTCTGGAAAAAGCACACCACAATCAACGACCAATAATTTACCTTTGAATTCATATACGGTCATATTGCGACCGATCTCAGCAATTCCACCGAGGGCCACAATGCGCAGTCCTCCGGAGGCAAGAGCCGGAGGTGTTCCTAAATCTGGATGAGGATGCGTCATATCAAATTACATTAGCCAAGCACGACGCCACCTGCGATGAGATCTTCACGCAAAGTAGCAATCTGTGCCGGTGTTGCATCGACAAGAGGAAGGCGAGTTGTTCCGCCAGGTAGACCCATCAAATTCATTGCAGCCTTAGTCAAGATGGCACCTTGAGTCTTAAACGTTCCCTTAAACACTGGAATCAACTTCTGGTGGATAGCAAGTGCGCCTTCGGCATCCCCGGCAAACCATGCATCAAGCATCGCCTTGAGTTCATTGCCGACTGTGTGACCACAGACGGAGACAAATCCAACTGCACCAATAGATAGGAAAGGTAAGTTCAGAATGTCATCTCCTGAATAGACTGGGATTCCGCAACGTGCGATCACATCAGAAGTTGCTGCAAGATTTCCCTTGGCATCTTTAAGTGCCACAATATTTGGTTGCTCAAAGAGTCGGATGATCGTGTCGCTCTCAATTTCCACTCCAGTACGACCCGGAATGTCGTACATCATGATCGGAAGATCGGTTGCGGCGGCGACGGCTTTGAAATGAGCTTCGATTCCGGCTTGTGGTGGCTTGTTGTAGTACGGAGCAACAATGAGTAAACCGTCTGCGCCAGCTTCGGCCGACCGTTTTGCCTGTTCGACGGTGTACGCGGTCTCATTATCGCCTGCGCCAGAGAGAACTTTGACACGCGAACCGACCGTGCTCTTTACAACCTTAATAATCTCAAGTTTTTCAGAAGACTTCGTCGTCGGAGCCTCACCTGTTGTGCCATTGACTGCAATTGCATCGTGACCATGATCGGCCAGGTGAGTTGCTAACTGTGCAACGCCATCCCAATCGATAGAGCCATCCTTGGCAAAGGGAGTGATCATTGCCGTAATGAGGCGTCCAAATGGTGCAGGCGTGTTCATGCCGACACCTTATCGTGCCTCCAGACGCCTTTCAATGAAGGTCTGCTGGCGGAGTCTAAATTATGGTGCGACGCGTCCAGATTTTTCAAATGCCCCGTATGTAAGAGGCATCAATTTGGCAAATTCAGCTTCCATCTTCTCGGCGACCATTTCAATCTCGCGCTGTGGGTAGCTTGGAAAATGTGAACCATCACGTGATGTACGAAGTGATAAGAAATTCATCAATGCACGCGCATTCATAGTGACGTACATCGAAGAATAAGTTGCCACAGGTAAAACGGCACGCGCTACTTCACGCGCAACACCTGCTTCAAGCATCTTCTGATAGCTCTCATATGCGATTAGGTAAGCATCTTTCATCGCATTGACTGTGATTTCAAACTGCTCTTGTGTGCCTTCTTCGAAAGTGTAAGCGCCAGTCTTGCCGACCTGAACAAGTTTGCGATCTTTTGAAGGAATGTAAAAAACTGGCTTCAGTTCACGATAGCGACCACTCTCTTCGTTATAAGAGGCGATGCGATGGCGCATAAATTCACGAAATACAAAGATCGGAGCGGAAATAAAGAATGTCATCGACGTATGTTCAAATGGAGAGCCATGACGTTCCCGTGCAAGATAATTAATTAATCCAGCAGAGCGAGCAGGATCTTCACCAATCTCGTCCATAGATTGCTCGCCCGCAGTTGATACTCGAGCAGCCCAGATTACATCTGCATCACTTGCACTTGATTTGATGAGTTCAACGGTGACATCGTCACGAAAGATCACTTCTTCAGCCATGGTCGCACCATACCTAGCACCGTGTTCCCTATCTCGGATATCTACGGCAGAATGCCCACGTGTCTACAGTGAACCGTGCCACCTTGGCCCAATCGTTGAGCGTTTCGCTCCCCGTGGGAGCTTACGGAATCGCCTTTGGCGCAGCCAGTGTGGCTGCCGGCTTCTCTGTTCTGCAGAGTTGTTTAATTTCACTTCTGACTTTTTCTGGCGCTTCACAATTTGCCCTCGTTGGTGTGATGGGATCTGGAGGTACGGCCCTAAGCGCAACTGCAACTGCATCGTTGCTTGGTACTCGAAATCTTCTCTACGGATTACAAATGGCACCAATTCTTCGCACTCGCCGATTGAAGAAAGTTATCGCAGCCCAATTAACTATCGATGAGTCAACCGGAGTAGCGATTTCTCTGGAGCAAAAAGGTAAGCCAGCGATGGCTCAAGGTTTTTGGTACACCGGAATTGGTGTCTATATCTTTTGGAACCTTTTTACTTTGCTGGGAGCACTTGGTGCACAAGCTATGGGCGATCCAGCTGCATTTGGTTTAGATGCGGCAGTACCAGCAGCATTTTTAGGATTGGTCTGGCCGCGCCTGACAGGTAAGAATGAACGAACCCTTGCTGCAGCCGCAGTTGCGTTAGCTCTAGTTGCTACACCTTATGTCGCCGCAGGCGTTCCAATTATTTCAACTGCCTTGTTGGCAGTCCTCTTTGGTCTGCGAGGGCGAGTGTGGAGATAAACATGGATGCACTCTGGGTGGGATTAATCGCAACAAGTGTGATTGCATTTCTACTTAAATACCTAGGACATAGCGTGCCTGAAAAGTGGCTAAGCCACCCGCGAATATTAAAGATAAATGCGCTTATCCCAATTGCACTTTTAAGTGCTTTAGTTGCGGTACAGACATTTACCAACGGTAAGTCACTAGTCATCGATCAACGATTGGCAGGGTTGGCAGTGGCAGTAATAGCACTGATTTTGCGTGCGCCATTTGCCATCGTGGTGCTCAGCGCTGCTGGAACATCGGCTGCGCTCTACCACCTTCAATAAGTAGGCAGGAAATCCTTAGATTATTTTGAGAGACTCGAGCTTAGCTTTGAGGTCATTATCTGAAGGCTCTGTGAGGTGGGTTCCATCGCTGAAGACAATGACTGGAATCGATTGTGCTCCACCATTTATCTCAACAACTTTAGCGGCAGCAGTCGGATCATTTTCAACATCAACGAGAGTGTATTCAACGCCGAGCTCTGCAAGTAAGCGCTTTGAACGGCGGCAATCGCCACACCATTCAGCTGAATACATCGTGATCTGATCTGCTGACATATCTACCCCTTTACATAAAGTTCTCAAGGCCGAAGGTAATCCCCGGCTTTGAGATAACGCTGCGAATTCCCAGAAGAACTCCTGGCATAAATCCTGCCCTATCAAGGGAGTCATGGCGAATTGAAAGTGTCTCACCCGGTCCACCAAGGAGAACTTCCTGATGTGCAATGAGACCGCGAAGGCGAACTGAGTGAACTGGCACATCTCCAACAAGTGCCCCACGAGCCCCATCTAATGAAGTTGATGTTACATCCGGCATTGCAGGAAGTGAGGCAGCTTTGCGGGCCTTTGATATTAAATCTGCAGTCCGCGCTGCTGTTCCCGAAGGTGCATCGACCTTATTGGGATGATGTAATTCAATGATTTCTGCCGATTCAAAATACTTTGCAGCCTTTTGCGCAAACTCCATCATAAGCACTGCACCAATTGCAAAATTAGGTGCAATCAAAATTCCTACTTGGGGATGTTTCGCAGAAAGTTTGTGCAGAGTGGCAAGACGTGCATCATCAAAGCCGGTTGTGCCAACTACTGCGTGAATCTCATGAGTGATTAAGAACTCTAAGTTAGCCATCACGGAATCAGGTGTTGTGAAATCAACAACAACCTCTGCACCGGCAGTTACAAGCTGATCAATTGAATCATCGAGATCAAGCGCGGCAACAAGTTGGCAATCAGGAGCTGCCTCAACTGCCTTGACAACTTCTGCACCCATACGCCCGCGAGCTCCGAGAACTCCTACCTTAATCATCGGCTACTCCCCTTGGCTAACACTTTCTCAAATGTACTCTCAGATTTAAATGGGCCTACTAAGGCAAGGGTAGGTGTTTTGGTGAGAAACTCGCTAGCGACTTTTCTAACATCCTCATGCGTGACTGCGGCAATCTCCTTCAAAATGTCGTCAAAGCCCATAATGTGACCATAGACAATCTCATTCTTGCCAATGCGGGACATGCGGGAGCCGCTATCTTCTTGGCTCAACACGAGAGATCCGCGAACTGCACCCTTTGCACGTTCAATCTCCTCATGGGTCATGCCATGCTCTGCAACGTCGGTTAAGACCTCACGAATGATCTCTATGACCTCAATCGCTTTTGTCGGATTGCAACCGGCATAAAATCCAATCTGACCAGAGCCTGCAAATTGTTGGGCATAGGCATAGACCGAATAAGCAAGTCCGCGCTTTTCACGGATCTCTTGGAAAAGTCGAGATGACATTCCGCCACCAAGAGCCGATGCCAAAATACCCATCGCAAAGCGTCGATCATCGTGGCGAGCAACCCCCTCCATTCCATAGAACATATGTGCTTGCTCAGTCTTGCGAGTGATGAGTCCGACTGGGGTTTGCTTAGCCTTTCGTACAGATTCATTGCCACGTATCTGTGGTGAACCCTTCACATCAAGGAAGCCATCTGCGCTCAAGGCGCGCTCGACCATCTCCACAACTTTCTTATGTTTAATATTTCCAGCTACTGCAACTACTAGATCCTGAGGCAAATAACGCTTCTTGTAATAGTTAAATACTGCGTTGCGCGACATTGAATTGATCGAATCTATCGTTCCGAGAATCGGGCGCCCCAGAGGAGTATCACCATAATAAGTTTCGGCATAGAGATCATGTACGAGATCACTTGGATCATCATCACGCATGGCGATCTCTTCTAGTACGACTTTTCGCTCGGCATCCACATCAAGTGCACTTACAATTGATGATGTAATCAAATCGCTAACTACATCAATTGCCATAGGAAGATCTGTATCAATCACGCGTGCATAGAAGCAGGTGTACTCCTTGCTGGTAAATGCGTTCATCTCACCGCCAACTGCCTCGATGGAGGAAGAAATCTCTAGGGCGCTGCGGCGAGTAGTCCCCTTAAAAAGTAGGTGCTCTAGAAAGTGAGAAGCCCCAGCAACTGCCGGGGTTTCATCACGTGAACCTACATTGACCCAGATTCCCACAGCGGCACTTCGTACCGACGGAACTTCTTCCGTAACAATACGAAGGCCACTTGCGTGAACGAATCTCTTTACTGACATTGGCGCTTTTTATTCAGCAGCCGGAGTTGAACCGTCTTCTAGAACAGGTACGAGTGAGAGTTTACCCTTTGAATCAATCTCACCAATCTCGACCTGAATCTTGTCTCCAACCTTCATTACATCTTCAAGGTTTTCAATTCGCTTTCCACCATGCATCTTGCGAATCTGGGAAACGTGGAGCAATCCGTCCTTGCCAGGCATCAATGAAATAAATGCACCAAAAGCTGCCAGTTTGACGACGGTACCAAGGTAACGCTCGCCAACTTCAGGCATCTGTGGATTTGCGATCGCATTGATCTGAGCGCGTGCAGCTTCAGCTGATGGTCCATCGGTTGCACCAATGTAGATAGTTCCATCCTCTTCGATAGAAATTTCTGCGCCAGTCTCATCTTGGATCTGATTGATGATCTTGCCCTTAGGGCCGATGACTGCACCGATCTGATCTACAGGAATCTTGACTGAGATGATGCGAGGAGCAAATGGGCTCATCTCATCTGGAGCATCGATAGCTTCGTTCATGACATCAAGGATGGCAAGACGCGCTTCCTTTGCTTGGTGAAGTGCTCCGGCAAGAACTGATGCTGGAATTCCATCGAGCTTGGTATCGAGTTGAAGTGCTGTAACAAAATCCTTTGTTCCAGCAACCTTAAAGTCCATATCTCCGAATGCATCTTCTGCACCCAAGATATCTGTCAATGCAACGTACTCAACCTTGCCATCAACATCATCTGAGATCAGACCCATTGCAATACCGGCAACAGGTGCCTTTAAAGGAACGCCGGCCTGAAGCATAGAGAGTGTTGATGCACAGACAGAACCCATTGAGGTTGATCCATTTGAACCAAGCGCCTCTGAAACCTGACGAATTGCATATGGGAACTCTTCACGTGATGGGATCACTGGTACGAGGGCACGCTCTGCGAGTGCACCGTGACCGATCTCGCGACGCTTTGGTGTGCCTACACGACCAGTCTCACCAGTTGAATATGGTGGGAAGTTGTAGTTGTGCATGTATCGCTTGTGGTTCTCAGGATTGAGTGTATCGAGCTGCTGCTCCATCTTGAGCATATTAAGAGTTGTGATTCCAAGAATCTGTGTCTCTCCACGCTCGAAGATTGCTGAACCGTGAACGCGAGGAATAACTTCAACCTCTGCAGACAATGCACGGATGTCGCGTAGACCACGTCCATCGATACGAATCTTGTCACGTAGAACACGCTGGCGTACAAGCTTTTTCGTCAATGAACGAAAGGCTGCGGGAACTTCCTTTTCGCGACCTTCGAAGGCGGCAGAGACAGATTCCTTAACTGCTTCAGAAATCTCATCGATCTTAGTTTCGCGTTCTTGCTTTCCAGCAATTGTCAGCGCCTTTGCAAGATCATCCTTTGCAGCCTTTTCGACAGCAGCATAGATATCATCTTGGTAGTCAAGGAAGACAGGGAACTCTGCTGTTGGCTTTGCAGCTACTGCAGCGAGCTTGCTCTGTGCTTCACAAAGAGTGCGAATAAAAGGCTTTGCAGCATCGAGGCCTTGAGCAACAACTTCTTCTGTAGGAGTTGGAGCACCATCTTTGATGAGTTCGATCGTCTTAGCTGTAGCTTCTGCCTCAACCATCATGATCGCAACATCATCTGATGTAACTCGACCTGCAACGACCATGTCGAATACTGCATTCTCAACCTGTGAGTGATTAGGGAATGCAACCCACTGGCCATCGATGAGAGCAACACGAACTCCACCGATCGGACCAGAAAAAGGCAGACCAGCAAGTTGAGTTGACATCGATGCAGCGTTGATCGCAATGACGTCGTACATGTGATCTGGATCCAGGGCCATGACTGTGACAACGATTTGAACTTCGTTGCGAAGTCCCTTAATAAACGATGGACGAAGTGGGCGGTCGATCAAGCGACATGTAAGGATCGCATCTTCTGATGGACGACCTTCACGGCGGAAGAAAGAACCAGGAATCTTTCCAACTGCGTACATCTTCTCTTCGACATCTACAGTCAATGGAAAGAAGTCGAATTGATCTTTAGGTGACTTTGAAGCTGTCGTTGCTGAGAAGATCATGGTCTGATCATCTAGGTAGACAGCTGCAGCTCCTGCTGCCTGCTTTGCAAGGCGCCCTGTTTCAAAGCGAATCTCGCGCTTACCAAATTTTCCGTTATCAATAACGGCTACTGCTGACTTAACGTCTTGACCCTCCATGGGTCTCTCCATTTCTACAGCGCCCGCAGCGAGGTAGGAATGTATCTTCGATCGAAGTTCACGGATGAGTACATCCGGAAACCACTACCGAGGACCATTTCTCCTCGGGGCGCAGTGCTTACTTAATTAGCGACGAATACCGAGCTTTTCGATAATCGCGCGATAACGATTGATATCTGTCTTTGCGAGGTACTGAAGAATGCGACGACGACGACCTACAAGAAGAAGCAAGCCACGACGGTTGTGGTGGTCATGCGGATTAGTCTTAAGGTGTGTTGTGATGTCATCGATTCGACGTGATAACAAAGCAACCTGAGCTTCAGGGCTTCCTGTATCAGTAGCTGAAGTACCGTACTTGGTAATGATTTCTTTCTTTACTTCTGGTGTTAATGCCATGTTCGTATGCTCCTTTTAAGCTACTGTTCAAGAGGCTTCCCGGTTTGATTCACGGGAAATCACTTTCTCGTTGGACAGGGGCAAGTTTAGCCTCTGGGCCTCATGAAGCGAAATCGAGGCGAATTCACGCGGGAAATCCTTAGGCTTCTGTCAACTTTCTTGCCTGATCACAATCTATTTTCATCTGTGCCAATAATGGCTCTAATCCATCGAATTTAAGGGTCGGTCGCAATCGCCAACCGAATTCGATCGAAGCATTCTTGTCGTAGAGATCTAGACCTTCTTGATCAAGAGCATATGCCTCAACTTGTCGACCGCGTTCGCCTGCAAAAGTTGGATTAGTTCCAATAGAGATTGCAGCTGGCCAGAAATTGATTCCTACGGTGAGCCATCCAGCATAGACACCATCGGCGGGAATTGTTTGGCCATCAATCTTTCCTAGATTTGCAGTCGGGTATCCAATTTCACGGCCTCGTTTTTCTCCGTGAACCACTACCCCATCAAGGCGATGCGGACGTCCCAGCAAAAGTCGCGCATCTTCAACGTTGCCTTCAATCACTAACTTTCTTACGCGCGTTGATGAAATTACTTCACTCTCATCTGTATTGAGTTCTTGCGCATCTACAGTGAAATTGTAAACAAGGGCAGACTTAATCAGAGAGTCCACATTTCCAGCTGCTTTGTGTCCATAGGTGAAGTTCTTACCGACAATCACAGTGGAGGCGTGAAGTTGATCTACTAGAACTGTTTTTACGAAATCCTCTGGTGACATCATTGCAAATTTCTCATTGAATTTGATGACTGCTACCTGATCTGCGCCATGAATTTTCAATAACTCTACTCGATCGGCCAGGGTAGTTAACATCGTTGGTGCGCGATCGGGAGCAAAAACCGTGGTCGGGTGAGGATCAAATGTTAGGGCGATGATTTGACGTCCATCGGCAATTGCCTTGGCTCGATTAAGCAGTTCTTGGTGTCCTTTATGTACACCATCAAAGACGCCAATGAGGACGACATTTGATTGGGACACTGACTCGCTCATGGCTGACATTATCGTCTACTCAATGCGCTGCTGCAAAAACAGCAACCGGTTTAGCTTTATCTGCTTGGTTCTTAAGTAAGGCGATTAATTGATCATCGTGTGAAATTCCGGCGACGATCTCTGTCACCACAGAGGGTGACAGTGGGCGGCCAAACGAAAGTTCTCGCACTTCCTCTTGTGTCAGTTCCCTTGCCGGGAATGTGCGGCGAGCTACATCTGTTAGCCCAAGGGTCTGGAAATTCTTACTCTTTAAGTCGCCAACTGAGGTTGCAACATCGAGTGCAAAACCTGCCACGCGAGTGCGACGTAGCGCATTGAGGTGTCCCCCGACTTTGAGTTCATTACCCAAATCTCGAGCGATGGCGCGGATAAAAGTTCCAGCAGAGCAGGTCACATCTATATCTACTTCTATGTATTCATCAATGTGACGAATTTCTAGAACAGATAGAGATGAAATCGTGATTGTGCGAGCTGCTAATTCAAATACTTCACCGGACCGCACTCGATCATAAGCTCGTTTACCATCTATCTTCACGGCAGAAACTGATGAAGGTCGCTGAGAAATGGTTCCTACCATAGACGCCAGAACAGTTCTGATTTCTTCGTCTGCGACAGAGCTAGCATCCGCACGGGTAAGAACTTCACCCTCATGATCATCTGTGACCGTTGATGCACCTAAAACAAGTGTTCCTTGATATGACTTATCGCCATCTGTGATGTATTGCAATAATCTGGTTCCATTGCCAAAACCAAGCACTAGAACGCCAGTTGCCATCGGATCTAGAGTGCCGGCATGACCTACCTTGCGGGTGCCTAGCGCTTTGCGAGCAATCGCTACTACATCGTGGCTAGTCATGCCAGAATCTTTATCTACAATCAGAAAGCCATCACTCATTAGGAGTGCGATTCCTAGTCTTCGATAACTCGTGGAGCTTTGTAAGGATCTTCTGCAGTTGGAGTCGCACCCATGCGAAGTTTTGCTACTTCAGCATCAAGGGCGTGTACTCGATCCAACAATGAATCCATCGCCTTGGCACTTTCTGGGAGAGCATCTTCGATAAATTCAATAGTTGGTGTAATTCGAGTTTGCAAATCGCGACCGACTGCTGAGCGAATAACCCCTTTGGCACTTTCCAGAGCGGCAGCAGTTGCTGCACGTGCTTCCTCATCACCAAATACGGTGTAGAAAATTGATGCGCTCTGCAGATCCCCAGTAACGCGCGCATCAGTTACTGTGACAAAGCCAAGACGTGGATCTTTGATCTTGGTCTCAAGCAGCTGAGCCACTACAACTTTGATGCGGTCGGAAACCTTCTGCGTGCGGTGTGATTGCCCCATGGTTATACGCGCTTCTTCTCACGCATCTCAAAGACCTGGATTGTGTCGCCAATTTCCATCTCTTTGATGTTTCCGACACCAATACCGCACTCAAATCCTTCGCGAACTTCAGTGGCATCATCTTTGAAGCGCTTGAGTGAATCGATCGTGAGATCTGCCACGATAACTTCACCATTGCGTAGTAAGCGCGCCTTTGCATTTCGGCGGATGATTCCATCGAGAACCACAGAGCCAGCGATATTTCCTGCCTTCGAAGATTTGAAGATATCCCGAACTTCGGCATTACCGAGGATAACCTCTTCGAACTCTGGCTTGAGCAGACCCTTAAGTGATAGCTCGATCTCTTCAATTGCCTGATAGATCACAGAGTAGAAGCGAACTTCAACCCCTTCTTGATCGGCAAAGACTGCCGTCTGTGGCTCAGGCTTTACATTGAAGCCGATAACAACGGCAGTTGAGGCCGATGCCAAGGTGATATCACTCTTGGTAATTGCTCCAACGCCGCGGTGAATAACGCGAAGATCAACTTCTGCTCCAACGTCGAGTTGCATAAGTGCATCTTCGAGAGCTTCAACAGAACCAGATACATCGCCCTTGAGGATCAGGTTAAGGGTTGAGATCTTGGACTGCTCCATGAAGTCTTCAAGTGAGACCTTCTTGCGCGCCTTGGCAAGTTGTGCATTACGTTCTGCAGCCTGACGCTTCTCAGCAATCTGACGTGCCGTGCGATCCTCATCTGCAACCAGGAATGTATCTCCTGCACTTGGCACTGATGTAAAACCAAGTACCTGAACCGGACGTGATGGACCGGCCTCCTCAACATTCTCACCATGTTCATCAAGCATCGCGCGAACGCGACCAAATGAACCACCAGCAACAATGGCATCGCCAACACGAAGCGTTCCGCGCTGTACTAGAACGGTTGCAACTGGCCCACGACCACGATCGAGATGTGCTTCGATGGCAACACCACGAGCCTCGTCATCGGCAACAGCGCGTAGATCAATTGCTGCATCTGCAGTCAGAAGGATGGAATCGATAAGTTCATCAATTCCCTGTCCAGCCTTGGCAGAGACGTTTACGAAGATAGTGTCTCCGCCGTACTCTTCAGCAATCAAGTTGTACTCGGTAAGTTGCTGGCGCACCTTATCTGGGTTTGCCCCTTCCTTATCAATTTTGTTGACTGCAACAACGATAGGAACATCGGCAGCTTGAGCGTGATTAAGCGCCTCAATGGTCTGAGGCATGATTCCGTCATCGGCAGCAACTACCAAGACTGCGATATCAGTTACCTTTGCACCACGAGCACGCATTGCGGTAAACGCTTCGTGACCTGGTGTATCAATAAAGGTAATCGCGCGGTTAACGCCCTCGTGTTCATGGTGGATCTGGTAAGCACCGATGTGCTGGGTAATTCCACCTGCTTCGCTCTTGTAGACCTCAGTCTTGCGAATCGCATCGAGCAAACTCGTCTTACCGTGATCGACGTGACCCATCACAGTAACAACTGGTGGGCGTGCAACGAGCTCAGATGGATCAAGATCTTCAAGTTCTTTTGCAAGGTCGATATCAAAATCTTGCAAAAGTTCGCGATCTTCATCTTCTGGCGAGACAACCTGGATGACATATCCAAGTTGGGCACCAAGAATTTCGAAGGTGTCAGCATCGACAGATTGTGTAGCTGTCACCATTTCACCTAAGTGGAAGAGTGCGGCAACTAATGCGGCTGGATCGGCGTTGATCTTTTCTGCAAAGTCTGCAAGAGATGATCCGCGGCGCATACGAATTTGCGTCTTTCCATCACCGTGAGGAATAACTGCGCCGCCCAATTGTGGCGCTTGCATGTTGTCGAACTCATCGCGCAAAGCTTTTCTTGATTTTGGTTTGCGCTTTGAAGATTTACTTGCATTCTTTCCGAATGCTCCTGCAGCACCGCCGCGACCTTGACCGCCGCGACCTGGTGCACCACTTGGTGCACGTCCTGGCGCTCCTGCAGTCGATGGACCACCTGAACGATATGGACCACTACTTGTTGGAGCACCGCTACCAGAACCACCAGAACCACCAGAACGTGGTGGATATTGCGAACCAGAACCAGTTGTTCCTGAAGGACGTGGAGAAGATGGACGAGCTGCAAATCCTGGACGCACAGAACCTGGACGAGGACCTGACATTCCAGGTCGAGGTGCACCACTTCCTTGCGGACGTGCAGGTGGACGCGGAACTGCGCCGCCTGTAGAAAATGGATTGTTACCTGGACGAGGTGGACGCGGAACTGCGCCACCTGTTGTACCTGAGGTTGAGAAAGGATTGTTGCCTGGACGAGGCGCAGGCTTTGGCGCTGGTGATGTAGGTGCACCCTCATCAGGCACTACAGGGGTCGGCGCAGCAGCTGCTGCTTCTGCAGCCGCACGTGATGCCTTTAGCGCATCAAGATCAACACCGAGCTCTGCTGCAAGTTCTGCTGCTAGCTCTGGATCTACATCAGCGTTCTTCTTTGCAGCGCTCTTCTTAACCGCTGCTTTCTTTACTGGCTTCTTCTCTTCAACTGGCTTGGCATCTGGATAGAGCGCAATAAGTTTGCGCACCACGGGTGCTTCTACTGTTGATGACGCTGAGCGGACGAATTCGCCCATCTCTTGGAGCTTTGCAAGAACTTCCTTGCTCTCCATGCCGAGTTGTTTTGCCAACTCATGTACGCGGACCTTTGACACTTTTCTCCTGTCTTGGCCCACATACGAATGTGAATGCGAGCCTTAGTTGAACGACCTCATAATTCTGACGAGCTCATTTGAGTTTCATAACTTTCGCATCCAATTCTCTTCGTTCATCGGCGATGAACGCTTGTAGTAATGAGTGATCGAGATTCTCAGCAGTCTTAAAGGCTGCCTTAAATGACTTTCGCTCGATCGCCTGGGTGACACATTCTTTATGTACCCACGCGCCTCGCCCTGGCGCTTTTCGATCAGGATCTGGAGTCAATGCCAATCCCTGCCGAACTACCCGAACAAGTGTGGAGTCTAATGATTGCTTGTCCCAAGTGTTCTTCTTGCGACATGCAATGCATGTTCGTTCCACCCCCTTAGTCTAGCCAAGGACGGTAGATATCCCTAAATGCAGCCTAATTTACGCGGGGGTCACTGGTGTGTCTGGATGGATATCGATTCTCCACCCAGTCAGGCGCGCAGCCAATCTGGCATTCTGCCCATCTTTTCCAATAGCCAATGAGAGCTGGTAATCAGGAACAACAACCTTTGCCGAGCGAGAAAGTTCATCAACAATCTCAACTGAGGTTACCTTCGCTGGCGCTAGTGCATGCGCTACAAACTCTGCAGGATTTTCAGACCAATCGACTATGTCGATCTTTTCACCGTGGAGTTCATCCATGACTGCGCGTGATCGTGCACCCATTGGCCCAATTAAAGACCCCTTTGGTGAAACACCAGCACGGTGTGAACGCACTGCAATCTTTGTACGATGGCCAGCCTCACGTGCAACAGCCATAATCTCAACGATGCGATCTTGAATCTCCGGTACTTCAAGAGCGAAAAGTTGTTTAACGAGTGCTGGGTGGCTACGAGATAACATGATCTCAGGTCCCTTAAGACCTTGCTTAACCTCAACTACAAAACACTTAATACGATCGCCGTGCTTATAGACCTCTCCTGGAACTTGTTCTTGAGGAGGAATTCGTCCTTCTATACGACCAAGATTGACGTTAATCATCTTTGGATCACGACCTTGCTGAACAACTCCTGATATCACATCACCGACAGAGCCCGTAAATTCTCCGACGATTTCGGCATCATTAGTTTCACGCATTTTTGACTTAATAACCTGGCGAATTGCAGATGTTGCAATGCGCACAAAGCCATCTGGGCAATCTTCTACTTCGGCTACCCGCTCGCCCTCTTCGTTGTAGATCGGGATAAGAATGACGACATCACCGGTTTCGCGATTCAGGCGAGAAAATGCTCGCGGTTTTGCCACTGGCAATTCGTTGTAAGCAGTTAAAACCCCGAGTTCGATCGCGGTAATGAGAGCTTCAATTGGCATCGCCTTCTCAGCGGTGAGGGCGGCAAGTGCCTGCATATCAACATGCATTTACTTGTCATCCTTTCGATTAAATTCAATCTCAACTACTGCTCGTTTAATATCAGAAAGCGCAATTACTTCTTCACAGCTCTCTTTCTTAACCGTCACTGCAAGAGTCACATCCTGATCACTGCTATTAAGAATGCGACCAGTAATTTCGCTACCATCGGTTTTTATAACCTTGAGGAGACGATCGGTATTTTTAGCAAAGTGGCGCGGTTGAGTGAGTGGGCGATCAACACCAGGAGATGTCACTTCAAGAGTAAATGGTGTCTCCCCCATGAAGGTTGCTTCATCTAATAGCTCTGAGATGGTGCGAGAAATGCTGGTTACTTGATCTAAGTTCAGAGATGAATCACCATCGACTATGCAGGTGACAATGCGGTGATTTCCGGGGGTAGCAATATGGATATCTTCTAGGTAGAAACCTTGATCCGAGACTGCTGGTGTGACGAGCTCGGCAATTTGATCTTTAAGTGCCATCTAACTTCCTACCTATTCGGTTGTTGTTAAGTTGTAGTGCTGTGGTGCGGAGCCAAATTTATCACCACATAGTAATTGTGTCTAAACCCACCTTGAAGATTAGTACCGTGGTGATGACAAGAAATACCTTCCTAACAAATGCTGATCCCCCACGGATCGCTAGTGTCGCTCCAATTAAGCCACCAGCAATATTTGCGATGGCAAGGAGAAAGCCAACTTTCCAGAGGATTGATCCATGTAATCCAAAGACAAGAATTGCCCCGAGATTTGTACAAAGATTGATCACTTTTGCCATGGCCGTAGCGTTTAAGAATGCAAAACCCAGTACAGCAACGAGAATCAAGATGAGGAATGAGCCAGTCCCTGGACCGATTAGGCCATCGTAGAATCCGATTGCGGCGGCAGCTAGTGCGCCAATACGCATCTGTTTGCGTGGGGCATGCTTAAGTGATTCAACTGCCCCTAATTGCGGCCGCTTGATTGTGTAGATGACTACTGCGATTAAAAGAAGAACGATAATCGGACGCAGCGCCTTGGTCGGAATAGAAGAGGCAAGAAGTGCTCCTCCAATCGAACCCAGAAAGGCAGGCAGTGCCATTGCAAAGAGCAATTTCATATTAAAAGTAATCGCCTTGCGATAGAGGATAGTTGCAGCGCTTGTTCCAAAAACCGAAGTCAATTTATTAGTACCAAGCACCTCTACTGTTTCAAATTTAGGCAATCCAATTAACAACGCCGGCAGTTGAATCAATCCCCCGCCACCTGCCATCGAATCAATTAAACCGGCACAGAATGCAGCACAGATCAGAAAGAGGAGCGTTGTAAAGGTTATGTCGTAGAACACAAGAAGTTAGAGAGTTGCCACGAGAGCAGTGATAGCAGAGACTGCATCTGCAACGGGCACTTCCTGCTTATCGCCACTCTTACGCACTCGAACTTCAACATTTCCTTGTTCGAGTGATTTACCAACCACGACGATTACAGGGTTACCAATAAGTTCGGCATCTTTAAACTTTACTCCAGGGCTTGTGCCGCGTCGGTCATCGAGCATTACTGAAACTCCAGCGCTCTCCAGATCGATTGCAATTTTCTCAGCAGCATCAAAGGGGAGATCCTCTTTGCCTGTTGCAACGATATGAACTTTGGCTGGAGCCAGCTCGACTGGCCAATTCAACCCGAGCTCGTCATATGTCTGCTCTGCGATAGCAGCAACAGCTCGGGTTACACCGATTCCATATGAACCCATCGTGACAACTTGAGATTTACCATGCTGATCGAGCACTGTCAGTGAGAGTGCTTCGGCATACTTCTTTCCAAGTTGGAAGATATGGCCAATCTCAATGGCGCGATCGATAACAACTGCGGTTGCACATTCTGGGCAAGCATCTCCAGCGCGAACCTCTGCCGCCTCTACATAGGCATCAGGTGTGAAATCGCGACCGTTAACGATATTGCGCACGTGGCGATCTTTCTTGTTTGCACCAGTAACCCACGATGTTCCAGGAGCAACTCGCGGATCTGCATAGACCGTAATGCCAAGTGATTGAGCATTCTGCGGTCCGATATAACCTTTGACAAGACCTGGGAACTTTGCGAAATCTGCATCCTCAAAGGTGCGAAGTTCATGAATGCCGCCGAGATTTTCTTGGAAGCGCTTCAGGTCGACCTCGCGATCTCCTGGTACTAGAACCGAGATCGCTTTGCCATCTGCCATCAACATAACATTCTTTAAAGTGCTAGCTCCTGTATACCCGCCGCCGAATTTCTCGTTAAGAACTTCCACAAGTGAATCAATTGTTGGGGTGTTTGGTGTATCAAGTTCTTCTGGTGCAGGTGTGCTGCTCGAGTCGACGGGGTCAACCTTGGTCACCATTGCTTCAACATTTGCCGCAAATCCGCATGAAGGGCAGAGGACGTAGGTATCTTCACCGGTTGTGCAGGGAGCTAAAAATTCTTCGGACTTTGATCCACCCATCGCACCGGAGACAGCCTTGACGATGTTGTATTTCAAGCCGAGTCGGTCAAAAGTCTTAATGTAGGCATCGCGATGCTTTTGGTAGGAGACTTCAAGTCCAGCGTGATCGATATCAAATGAATATGAATCTTTCATCACAAATTCACGGCCGCGAATGATTCCGCTTCGTGGGCGGGCTTCATCGCGGAACTTAGTCTGAATTTGGTAGATAGAAAGTGGCAGATCCTTATAAGAGGAGTACTCCCCCTTGACCATGAGAGTAAACATCTCTTCGTGGGTTGGACCTAAGAGATAGTCGCCACCTTTGCGATCTTGCAATCTAAAGAGTGATGGCCCGTACTCTTCCCAGCGATTAGTTGCTTCATATGGCTCACGTGGAAGCAGAGATGGAAAATTAACTTCTTGGAAACCTGCTGCATCCATTTCCTCTCGAACAACGCGTTCAATGTTACGTAAGGTGATGACGCCTAATGGAAGCCAAGAATAGATACCTGCGCCTATTCGACGAATGTATCCTGCTCGAACTAATAGGCGATGGCTAGCAACTTCTGCATCTGCTGGATCATCACGCAATGTGCGCAAGAAGAGGGTAGACATTCGCAACATGGGGCGAGCCTACCCGAGAGAATGGAACTTATTGCGCCTTTACTGCGTAAGAACTTCTGGCTTTCCGCTTGCAACGCCGGCAGCTTCCATCGCTTCTGCAAGACGCATCGCTTCTTCAATAAGTGTTTCAACAATCTGGGCTTCAGGAACAGTCTTGATGACCTCACCCTTTACAAATATCTGGCCCTTGCCATTTCCTGATGCAACGCCTAGATCTGCCTCGCGCGCTTCACCTGGACCATTTACGACACAACCCATTACAGCAACTCGTAGTGGAACAGTCATTCCCTCTAGACCTGCCTGCACTTTCTCGGCCAATGTATAAACATCAACTTGTGCGCGACCGCATGATGGGCAGGAGACAATCTCAAGTTTGCGCTGTCGTAGGTTAAGAGATTCCAGAATTGAGATTCCGACCTTGACTTCTTCTGCCGGAGGAGCTGACATCGATACGCGAATTGTGTCGCCAATACCTTCTGCCAGCAAAATTCCAAATGCAGTCGATGACTTAACGGTTGCTTGGAAGGCAGGACCTGCCTCGGTAACACCAAGATGAAGTGGGTAATCACATTTAGCTGCTAAGAGTCGATAGGCGCTAACCATCGTGACTGGGTCGTGATGCTTTACCGAAATTTTAATATTGGTAAATCCATGCTCTTCAAAGAGCGATGCCTCCCAGAGCGCAGATTCAACGAGCGCTTCTGGGGTTGCTTTGCCGTACTTTGCAAGAAGGCGAGGATCAAGTGAACCAGCATTGACGCCGATACGAATAGGAATGCCAGCATCTCCTGCAGCCTTGGCCACTTCCTTTACCTTGTCATCAAATTGTTTGATATTTCCGGGATTTACACGAACTGCCGCACAGCCTGCATCAATTGCAGCAAAGATATATTTTGGTTGAAAGTGGATATCGGCAATAACTGGAATCTGTGACTTCTTTGCAATCTGTGCAAGCGCATCTGCATCATCTTGGCTCGGAACTGCAACGCGAACGATCTGACAACCCGATGCAGTTAACTCGGCGATCTGCTGCAAAGTCGCGTTGACATCTGCAGTCAGAGTTGTACACATCGACTGCACGCTAACTGGATGATCACTACCGACGCCAACCTTGCCAACCATTAATTGCTTGGTCTTGCGACGTGGAGCCAGAGTCTTCAGTGGTGCAGATGGAATTCCGAGATCAACCATGACGCTATTCTGCCTCAACTTTAGCCATTGAGCGAGATGGGATTGATTAAGTCGGCTACAAGTAAGAGCAGAGTGAGGGCAATGAGGATTACTACAACTACCGCAGTAATTGGAGTGAGAACTTGCACATTTATTGGGGCCGGGCGAGGCCGACCACGAAGGCGTGCGAAAAATGCTCGTAGCTCATCCGCAATCGCAACAGCCATATGGCCACCATCGAGTGGAAGAATTGGCAAGAGGTTAAAGATTCCTACAAAGATATTTAAACTTGCGATAATCAATAAGAATGTACCTATGCGCTGTGACCAATTTTGATCACCACTTGCCAACGTCTCACCCGATACTCGAGCCACACCTACGACGCCAACTAAACCATTGGCATCACGCTCTTGCCCACCAAAAGTTTGCCCCCAGAGTTCGGGAACTTTTGATGGAAGTAGAGCCAAAGCTTTTACAGATTCAATCGTCATGGTCTTTGTGATTGAGAGAGAATCTTTAGCTGCGGTAAGAATACCTACTCGCCTGGTTCCTACCTCATTAATAATTCCTAGAACATAGCGCTGCTGGCCACCCACATCGGTCAAACGTGGAGTTGCCTGCAGTTGCAGAGGTTGACCATCTCGCTCAATGGAGAATGTAAGTTCCTTACCGTTGGCAGAACGAATCAGATCTACTCCACGAGACCAATCTGTAATCTCTTCTCCATTAATTGAGGAGATGACATCACCAGGTTGAAACCCTGCAACAACTGCCGCCGATTCAGGAACTACTTCACTGACGCGAGAAGTAAGGGTATTGACACCCACACCTGCAAGAAGGGTAAAGAGGAGGACGATGCCGAGAACAAAGTGAAGAAATGATCCTGCCCCAAGAACAATTAACTTTCTAGATGACTTTGCGATGTAGAAGGCTCGCGACTCCTCGCCCGGATCCATAACTTCATCCGGTGTCATTCCGGAGATCTTGCAGTAACCGCCGGCAGGGATTGCCTTAATGCCATATTCGGTCTCACCTCTGCGGTAAGACCAGATCCTCTTACCAAAGCCAAGGAAAAATTCTGTGACTTTCATATTGAATTTACGAGCGGTGATGTAGTGGCCGAATTCGTGGACCATGACTGATAAAAGTAAGGCAACTACAAAAGCAATGATTCCTAGAATTTCCATGCTCATACCGCTTTCTTGATGACGTCGTTAGCTACTCGACGGGCATCATCTTCGATAGCGCTGACATCTGCCAGATCTCGAAGTGGTGAGATTGCCGATGGAGACAGTTGTTGAACCACAGTCTCCACTGTATCGATAATGCTGGTGTATCCGATGCGACCGTCTAGAAAGGCGGCAACTGCAACTTCATTTGCTGCATTAAATATCGCAGGCAATCCCCCGCCTAGCGCGCCGCAGCGACGAGCCAAATCAACTGCCGGAAACTTGGCATTATCGATAGGTGCAAAAGTCCAACTTGCAGCTAAAGTCCAATCTATCGCTGGAGTTGC
>JBEANF010000006.1:0-5404 GCA_041165585.1 Actinomycetota bacterium
CCAAGTGAACTCGACAATAAATATTCACGCGGCGTGCTAGGTGTAATAACAGGTTCTGCTCGATATCCAGGCGCTGCTGTCCTTACAACCGCTGCTGCCTCTGCCACTGGTGTCGGACTCATTCGCTTTCATAGCAATTCAGGTCTAGCTCACTTAGTGCTTCATAACAATCCAGAGGTAGTCGTGCAACCGGGCAAAGTAACTGCTTGGCTTGCTGGATCTGGGGTCGAGAGTAAGCGCACGACAGATTTCACAACTTGGTTGCGCCATCGCTGGTTTACATTGCTGCCACAACAGAGTGTTCCAACAATATTAGATGCAGGTGCAATGTACTTGGCTGGGCGCTTGCAACAGCCCACAGTAATTACGCCTCATGCCGGAGAACTGTCTCGTTTACTTAAAGACAAGGGATTAGATGTGACTTCGGAGGCGATTGAAGGTAATCCAAAGAAGTGGGCAGTAATTGCATCCGAAAGGCTTGATGTTGTCGTGCTTTTGAAGGGTTCACAAACGGTCGTTGCTGATGGCGCTCAGCTCATTGAGCTGCCTATCGCGACGCCGTGGCTTGCAACAGCCGGTTCTGGTGATGTTCTATCAGGAATTCTTGGAGCACTTGTTGCAACTAATTACATTGAGATTCTCAATGATCGTTTTCGACTGGCAGAGGTTTCTGCAAGCGCAGCATTTATTCACAACTCAGCGGCTCTCTTGGCGTCTAGGGATGCCCCAATCTCGGCCACTAAAATTATTGACTTTATTCCAGATGCAATAAGAAAAATAATTTAGTTCTGTTGATCCTAATGCATTAGGGGTTAAAGAGCGATACCTTGAAGCATGTCGGTAGCAACTCTCCCACGAGTGATGGTTGCCAGTGATGATGCCTTCGAATTAACTACTATGAGTGCATCATTGCGCTTACATGGGGTACATGTTATTGCCGAAGCAAGTAATCGAGCAATTGCAGAAAATACTTTTAGATCCCTACAACCTGATGTATTAATTATTGATCTCCTCTTTGCAGATACAGAGGCCATTTCATTGATAAATGCATTTCGAAAGACTAATCCAGAACTTGGAATTGTTTTAATGACAGCCTGCCCAGATATGCGTCTTCTTGGAATTGCTGAGAAGGCTATTGCCCGCGGAGTGCAGATAGTGCTCAAACGCTCAGTGGCTGATTTATCTGTCCTGAGTTTTGCAATCACGCAATCGTTAGAAGAAAGTTCTATGGCGCACCCAGCTCAATGGGTGAAGAGCCATACATCTCTACATGAGAATGCTTTCATCTCGGTGTTGAGTGAATTTACCGATATCCAGGTTGCGACCTTGCGCCTAGTTGCACAAGGTTTAAGCAACTCTGAGATCGCACGAGTGAGATACGTGAGTGAGAAGTCGGTGGAACAAATCGTCGCCAGAATCGCCCAACATCTCAATGTTGCTCCAGATCGGAGAAAAAATCTTAGGGTGGTAATTACCGGAGAATATTTCAAATGGATTGGTGCACCTCGACATCTCTAATTCCACCTTCTCGGTTGGTAGAGTGGCGCAATGGCCACTCCCCTGACACTAGAAATCATTCGTGAGCGATGGAATGATGTCTTAGATCAGGTTGAGCGAAACGATCGCATCACCTGGATGGCCTTCTTTGATGCCAGGTTGGCAGATTTTAAGGACAGCACACTCACCTTGGATTATTCCGACAGCCAGAAATTTAGTGGGTCACACCAGTTTCTAGAGACTCGCGAACGGCAATTAGCACTACTTAAAGCTGTAATTAAGGATGTGCTTGGTGCTGAAATAGAGATTGTGCAACGTACATGAGGAAGATCTCTATCGCACTCTCGCTTACTCTGGTGTCAGCACTTTTGTATGCAACGCCCACCTATGCCGCAGGCGCTTCTCTCACAATGTCTCTCAATCAGACCCCAGGGCGCGGTGAACCGGTCGTTACTTTGTACGGACATGTGAAACCAGCTAAAGCTTCGGTACCTGTAACAATTCAGATCTACCTCAAAGGTAAATGGCAGGACACTCGCTTCACAAGCAAAACTGCAAAGGTTGGAACATGGCGCGTTGTAGCAGTTGCTACAGCGCTAGATGCCAAGATGAGATATCGGGCGAAGGCGATTATCTTGGGAAAAACTCTCTTCTCGTCTGCAAAAGAGATTGTGATTAAACCAATTCCGGTAATTTCAGATGGTGCATCTCTCCTGATTGATCCGCTAGGTCCTGGAGGACGCATTCATGGGTCAGATGTAAGCAGATGGCAACACCCAAATGATGCACCTATTGATTTTGTGAAAAAATATAAAGCCGGACTTCGTTTTGTGATGATCAAAGCATCGGACTCACGAGATGAGGCCGATGCCTTAGCTCTTAAATATGTGATTATGGATCGAAGTGCGGCACAGGCTGCCGGAATCTACACCGGTTTCTATCACTATGCAGTCCTGCCAGATTCTAAGGACCCTGACGTTATTCAGACTGATGCCGCAACACAAGCGCAAAAAGTTCTATGGCGGCTTGCAGCACTCGGGGGTTACAACGAGATGGATCTGCCGTACGCCTTGGACTTGGAAAATAACTGTGTACAGCTCACACGTTCTAGCTGCACAAAATATGCAACTCGACAGTCTGTGACTTTGTGGGCAAAAACTTTCTTACGTATTGTGAAAGAGAAGACGGGACGTACTCCAATTCTCTATTCGTATCCTGCGTTTCTGGAAAATGCTATGAATCGTGATGATGAGTTATCTAGCTATCCTCTGTGGCTGGCACAGTATGCGATCGATCCAGCAGATCCTCTAGCCCAACCTGGGCTAAAACCTGGCGGGTGTTACGTGCATTCTTGGACATCTGCCAATTGCTCATCACAGTGGATTATTTGGCAGTACACATCGTGCGGAATCGCTCCTAAATATGGAGTGCCAGGTAATCGTTTAGACCTCAATGTCTTTCGCGGATCTCAAAATGACTTTCTCTCACTTGCAACTGGTACTTGGAAACCTTCTGAAAGCGACTTTATGCCCAAGAATGAATCAAGCACAATCACAATTAAATCTGTGAACGCGACATCGACCGATAAAAATGCTGTCGTGAAGGTAGAAGTTTTTAGACCTACTGGTCTACCGGTGGTCACCGGTACGGTGCGCTTTTATCCTGATCCAACAAATCGACCAGAAAATATGCTCGTCCAAGATGTCGTTCGCTCAACAAGCGGGGCTTGGACGTTAACAATCAAGGGTCTACCTGCGGGCACGTGGCCGGGTGAAATTGGCTTTATCGATGCCACTGGCACTCACGCCAAAGTTCGTACGCCAATTGAATTTGTGATCGCCCAAGGTCCAACGCCAACACCATCTCCGGCGCCAACTACGAAGCCAATTACGCCAAAACCTGCAACAGATGGCTGCGCCAAGCAGATTAAAAATTAGAGCGCTTTAACCTCAATCATCATTGCTTGTTCCGGGCCAAGAATCGGAGTTGTCACTCCAATTACCTCTATCTCTCTTCCGGTGAGAGTTACTCCATCCATCCAAGCTGGCTTCTTATGCAACATAAAATGAGGCTGGCCTGCAGGGAAAATTGCGCCGATGCGATAATTTTTATCAGAATTTAATCCACGTAACTTTATTGGCGCAGGATGTACTGCAATAGTTGGAGTCAGCTGCACATAAGTAAAGAGAGCTCGTGTTTGGTCGTGTGCGACGACTCCATAGATTTGGCCGTGTGGATCGGGATAATCAACACGTATTGTCTTACCCGAATGCAAAAGCGCTCGGTTACTCTTGTAGAAGGTTGCCCACTCTTTCAAAATTCCGCGTTCACTCTGCGATGCCTGAGTAATGTCCCATTCAATTCCTGCGTGGCCAAAGAGTGCGGTGACTCCACGGAATGAAAGATCAAGTGTGCGTCCAGTCTGATGACCGCGAGTTGGCCCAACATGGGTACCCAGAAGCTCTGGTGGAATAACAAATGATGTCCATCGTTGAATTGTTTGACGCTCTAGTGCATCGTTGTTATCACTGGTCCAGAAGCGATCCACGTAATCCAAAACTCCTAGATCGATACGCGCACCGCCAGAGGCGCATGATTCAATTTCAAGATGTGGGTGACGATTCTTTAACTCAGCAAAGAGTCGATAGATTGCCTGAGTCTGAGTTCGAGTTCCAGCTCTTCCAAGATGCCCACCATCGTTGAGGACCCGGTTGTGATCCCACTTTATGTAGGCAATGTTGTGTGCGTTGAGAATTGCAGAAGTCTGCTCGAGAACGTGTGTAAACGCACCTTCGTGGGCTAAGTCAAGAACTAATTGGTTGCGCCAGAGGGCTGGGGTTCTATCTGCCTCGCGTAGTACCCATTCAGGATGTGCGCGATAAAGATTTGAATCAGGATTGATCATCTCTCCTTCAAACCAAAGTCCAAATTCAATTCCTTTTGCGTTGATGTACTCAATCATTGTGGTGAAGCCATCGGGCCAGACATCTGGAGATATAACCCAGTCACCCAAACCACTTTTGTCATGTCGGCGTGAACCAAACCAACCATCGTCAAGAACTACACGTTCAATTCCAATCTCTGATGCAACATCGACAAGAGATTTGATCTTTTCAAAACTATGTTCAAAGTAGATGGCTTCCCACATATTGAGAGTTAGAGGACGAGGACGCTTTGGATGTTGTGCTCGCGCTCTAATGTGACGGTGAAAAGAATCTGTCACGCCGTCGAGGCCTCCGGAGGAGAAAACTGCGACTATGCGAGGTGCTACGTAATCTTGACCAGCTTCTAGAATCACTTCACCCGGAAGCAAAAGTTCTCCAGCACCGATTGCTTGAAAACCTTCAGCGGTTCTCTCAACTAGATTTTGATTGTTTCCACTCCACGCACTTGACAGTGCCCATGCTGATCCAGACGCAAAAGTTGTAGATTCTTCGAGTGCAATTTGCGCAATCGTAAAGTTGTGGCCACTTCTACCTTCTCGACTATCTCGCACCCATGTTCCGGTGGCAATGTCGCGACGCTGTGGATGTCGTTCATTGGACCAGCGACCTGCAAAATCTAAAGTTTGCCGGGCCTCTTGCGGTAGAGGTAACCAGTAGATAAATTCATTGAGAGTGTATTGATCATTGCCGATATTTTTGATTTTTGCTTGAATGGAGAGTACTCCAAATGAATCCATTGCAAATGAAAATCCCAGTGTGAGTGCTGCAGATGCATCATGCATTTCAACTTCGACTGAGTAAGTGCTTGCTTTAAAAGACGTGACCGTAAAATGTGATGACCAAGCTTTTCCATTTCGGTGTCCACTCAATGCGCTACGTCCCAAAAACCCACGAGAACCTTCACGCATCACGCCAGGATTTTGCACCGCATCAAATCCACTATTGGTTACAGAGGGGGTCAT
>JBEANF010000007.1:0-3675 GCA_041165585.1 Actinomycetota bacterium
GCAATCTCTCGACGACCGAGGAATTGCAGGGTGACTCCGCCGGTTTGATCCCACACCTCGACCTGAAGATATGGCGCAGAGCCACGCGGAGCGCTCTTAATTGAAGTCACCTGGCCTTGGACATGTGCGCGCTTTCGCCATTCAATTTGACCGATAGGTGTGAGATTTTCGGCGTAGTGACTAATTGGCTCAACATCACGAATCACATCTTGCACCGGCTTGAAAGCAGCAGGCTTTACTTCAACCTTTTCTTCTTCAACTTTAACCACTTGAGGAGTTGAACCAGAGAGAATGCGATTTACATCAAAGGGAACAATTGTTGCCACAACTCGCTGTAGCTGTGAGATTGGTGCAGCAATTTTTTCCGCAGTCTGGTCATGAAGGAGACGACCTAAGAATCCAGAGTATGCACGTCGTGGAAGCAAGAGAGTGAGTTCAACATCGGCTTTCTCTGTCATGCGCAATGCGTACTCAAGTGTTGCATTTGGAAGTCTGCGATCTGGACAGTCGATCAGTTCAAGAGTCACATCATCGAGCGCATCTGAATTTGCCCACGCTTCTTTGATCTCTTCGGCGCGACGATCATCAATTACGAAATGAACGGCGCTAAGTTTACGCGGCTTGAGACTACGGGCATATCGAACAGCACCAACAGTTGCAAGGTCTACATTATCGACAAGCACAGTCACATCATGGCGAGCAATTGATGTTGCTCGTTCATGTTCGCGCTTCACAGATAAGGCATCTTGTTCTTTAGTGTATTGACGGCGAAGGCGAAGGAACGAGATGACAAGAATTGGAGCAGTAATAAGGACTAGCCATGCACCTTGAGTAAATTTCACAACTGAGAAAATAATAACTATCAGAAGTGAAACAGATCCAGCGAGTGAGTTAATTACATACTTAATCTTCCAGCTATCAGGTTTGGTGCGACGTGAATGTCGAGCCATTCCAAAACCAGCCAATGTAAATCCAGTGAAAACACCGAGTGCATAGAAAGCAACAAGATGCTCAACTGAACCTGCAGTAATTAAGACTAGGAAAATTCCGCCACCTGCCAGAAGGAGAATTCCGTTGGAGAACGCTAAACGGTGTCCGCGTTTGGTGAGTTGGCGGGGGAGATAGCCATCTGTTGCGACAAAGTTACAGAGCAGTGGGAAGGCGCTATATGTGGTGTTTGCGCCGGCAAAGAGAATAAGCATGGTCGCTAGCTGAACCATGATGAACATAAATTGTCCGAAGGCGGCATCCCCCATGGTCGCTTTAGCAATCTGCGAGATCACAGTCGGTGTACCAGATTCATATGGCATCGCATGAATATGGTGAGCAAACCAGGAAACTCCAAGGACAAGTGTTCCAAGAAGCGAGCTCATGATTACCAATGTGCGCTTAGCGTTCTTATCTTCTGGCGCTTTGAAGAGTGCAACGCCATCGGAGATTGCTTCGAGACCGGTTAAGGATGAACCACCATTTGCAAATGCGCGAAGCAAGATAAAGATTGCAGCAGCTGTGAGCAGACCTTGACCTTCACCCACTTCGATTGCTCCAGGAAGATCTGTTGCAAGAACTGGGAGAGTTCCATTAGCTAGACGCCAAAGTCCCATTCCAAAGACGATGAACATGGAGCCGACGAAGAAATATGTTGGGAAAGCAAATGCCTTTCCAGCTTCTTTAACACCGCGAAGATTTCCATAAGTAAGGAATACAATTACCGAAAGGATCATCGGTATCTTCCACGGTGCAAGCGAAGGGAAGGTTGAGATGATCGCGGCAACGCCTGCAGCTGATTGAATAGCAAGAGTTACGATGTAATCCAACATCAATGCAACTGCAGCAATCTGAGCAACAATTGGTCCGAAGTTATCGCGCGAGACTATGTAGGCTCCGCCAGTCTTTGTATAGACAGCGATCACATTGCGGTATGAGAGCGTTATAAGCAAGAGAATTGCTAGGACGACACCAGTCATCGGCATCAAGATTGTAAATGCCGCTAAACCAAATGCAGGAAGAAGTGCGATAAGAATCTGTTCAGAGCCATAAGCAGATGAGGAGATGCAATCTGAAGATAAGATGCCGAGTGCATATCGCTTACTGAGGCGCTGATGTCCTAATGAGTGACGGTTTAGCGCACCACCCAAGAAACGTCGCTTAATTTTGTATGTAAGCGGATCTTCAACGGATGCATGATCTTGTAAAACAACCGGGGCTGGGGCTCCATCGGTCCAGGACTTAGGCACTTCATCTCCCTTTATAGGTGTATCGCAGGCGCTAGTGGCAACCTTTTTACACTCTGAGTATCCTCATCTTATGCGTACACAGTTGTTTATCAACGGAGAATGGGTCGATGGGTCAAAAACCACGCCTGTCTATGACCCCAGCGACCTCAGCGTTATTGCAGATGTGGCCCTTGCCGCCGATAGCCATTGTGAAGCAGCCCTTGCAGCAGCTGATGCAGCGAGTGCTTCATGGGCAGCAACTGCCCCACGTGTTCGCAGTGAAATTTTGCGCAAGGCATTTGAAATCATGTCGGCAGAAGCAGATTATTTAGCAGAACTTGTTTCCAAAGAAAATGGCAAAGCGCTTCCCGATGCCAAGGGCGAAGTTCTATACGCTGCCGAATTTTTCCGCTGGTTTGCAGAAGAAGCCGTGCGCACACCAGGTGATTTCAGAAAATCTCCCAGCGGTGACAAACGCATTCTTGTCACGCACCAACCGATTGGATTATCGCTTCTGATCACACCATGGAATTTTCCAGCGGCAATGGCTACTCGCAAGATTGGTCCTGCAGTCGCTGCCGGTTGCACCATGATTCTAAAACCAGCCGGCGAGACACCTCTTACTGCGCTCGCCATTGCAGATATCTTGCAACGAGCAGGTTTGCCTAAGGGTGTGCTCAATGTAATTCTTCCTGAGAGTACTGGTCCTGCAATCAGCGCGATGTTGCAAGATCCACGACTAAAGAATCTCTCATTTACCGGTTCAACCGAAGTTGGTCGCATCTTGCTGCGCGAAGCATCTGATCGTGTGATTCGTTGTTCAATGGAGCTCGGCGGCAATGCACCTTTTGTTGTCTTAGATGATGCCAATATTGATGAAGCAGTAAAAGGTTTGATGCTGGCCAAAATGCGCAATGGTGGCGCTGCATGTACTGCAGCTAACCGCGTCTATGTTCAACGCCCAGTTGCTGCTGAATTTACTAAAAAGTTCTCTGCTGCAATGTCAGCATTTGTCATGGGACGCGGTCGTGATGAAGGAATTCAATTAGGTGCAAGCGTTTCAATTAAAGAGCGCAACAAGATTGCAGAGCTAGTTGATCAATCGGTTGCAAGTGGCGGAAAAGTGATTACGGGGGGCGCACTTCCTGATGGACCCGGCGCTTTCTACCCAGCCACCGTGATCGAAGTTGCTGCTGATAACCCAATTTTGGGCCATGAAGTATTTGGCCCAGTTGCCCCAGTTGTTACCTTCGATACCGATGAAGAAGCAATCACACTTGCCAACAGCACTGACTACGGGTTAATTAGCTACGTCTACTCAGAAGATCTCAAGCGCGCACTTCGTATGGCAGAGGCGATCGAATCAGGAATGGTTGCAATTAATCGCGGTGTAATTTCTGACCCTGCCGCGCCATTTGGTGGAGTCAAGCAATCAGGCCTTGGCCGCGAGGGCGGCTTT
>JBEANF010000008.1:0-7248 GCA_041165585.1 Actinomycetota bacterium
TCACAATGTCCCTCAACATCAATAATGAAATGGTAGTGACCTAATTCGCGTCCGGTTGGACGACTTTGAATAAATGTCAGGTTAACGTCGTGGTCGGCAAATACCGTCAAGATTTCAAGCAAGGCACCGGCGTGATCGATATCAATAAAAAGTGCAACGGATGTGCGATCGTGGCCAGTTGCTGCTGGAATCTGCCCTGGCTTTCGGACAAGCACAAAACGAGTCACAGCACCATCGTTATCTCCGATATTTTCGGCAATGACAGTTAATCCAAAGTGTTCGGCTGCAGCACTTGATGCGATAGCGGCATCAAATTCACCGCGTGTGAGAGCTTGGGCAGCTGCGGCGGTAGAGGCTGTGGCTACGATCTCTGCATGCGGATAGTGCTGGGCAATATAAGAACGGCACTGAGATTCTGCATGAGGATGTGTTGCAATTGTTGTGATCTGTGATTGTCCGGTTTTTGTCATCAATGCAAAACTGACAGGAAGAGTTACCTCGCCTGCAACGACGAGTGGTTCACCCGTTGCTAGTTCATCAAGTGTGCGCGCAACGACGCCTTCAACGGAATTCTCAATAGGAACGAGAGCAAAATCAGCTTCGCCGCGACGAACTGCATCAAGGGCAGCAGTCACATTTGCATAAGGCACACGAGAATCTGAGGGTGAAGTGATCTTCTTGAGCGCAGCCTCTGTAAAGGTGCCAACTGGACCGAGATAGGCATAGGTACTCACTGCGCAAGGATAGCCGAGCGGTGTAGTTCGATGCGCATTCCATTAGGCTAAGCAATATGGATAGCCTCTACATGACAAGCGCCGCGCGCTCGGCAGTTGGCTTAATCCGCAATGGAAATGAAGATGGTGCACTTACACACCCATATGTGATTGCAGTTGCAGATGGAATGGGTGGCCATGCAGGTGGTGAAATCGCTTCATCGATCGCCCTCCGTATCCTTGCAGAAAGAACTGCAATCTTTACCGATTCACAGATGGATCAAGACTCTGCAGATGATTTCTTTAATGCGACTATCGATGAAATTGATAGCGCTCTCAAAGTTGCAAGTGATGACAATCCGGCACTTAGCGGCCTCGGAACAACGTTGACGGCAATCTTTATTCGAAATAATCAAGCAGTTCTGCTCCATGTTGGAGATTCTCGGGCTTATCGAATTCGAGGCACATCTATCGAACAACTCAGCGTTGATCACACCGTGATGCAGGAGCTACTCAAAGCTGGAACCATTACCGAAGCCGATATTGCAGAGCATCCACAGCGGTCAATGTTGACCCAGGCACTTATGGGAAGTCAGACGCTTTCTATTGGTTTACATATCTTTGATCTCAAAGAGAACGATCGATTTATTCTTTGTAGTGATGGGCTATCTGGCGTGCTGAGCGATAAAGAGATCAAATCACTTGTGAAATCTCAGAAGCCAGAAGATGCAGTCAAAGCGCTAGTTGATGCGACCTATATCAATGGCGCACCAGATAATGTCACCGTTGTAGTGGCCGATCTTTCACATGGAGCTCCTGCAACCTCTTCCATCGCACTCTTCGGAACGGCCGCCTCATGATGTCGAAGTTATTGGGTGATCGCTATCTCCTCGGCGCCATGATTGGCACCGGTGGTATGGCCGATGTCTACACTGCCCAGGATCAACGCTTGTCCCGTGAAGTCGCCATCAAAATTCTGCGAAGCGATCTTGCACAAGATCCTTCTTTTGTTTCGCGATTTAGAAAAGAAGCAAAGGCGGCCGCTGGTTTAAATCATCCTGGAATTGTCGCCGTCTATGACTCTGGCGAAGAACCTGCTCCTTACATTGTGATGGAGCTGGTCAATGGACATACCTTGCGCGAATTAATTCACGAAGGTGAGCGCATCGCCTGTGATCGCGCCTTAGAAATCATCATTGGTGTTCTAGAGGCACTTGATTACTCACATATGCGCGGAATTGTCCATCGCGATGTGAAGCCTGCCAACATCATGATTACAGATTCCGGCGATGTAAAGGTGATGGACTTTGGTATTGCCCGCGCCATCGATGATCTTGGTGCAACTCTGACGAGTACGTGGAATGTTGTTGGGACTGCTCAATATCTCTCTCCTGAACAGGCACAAGGTGCTATCGCCGATTCACGGAGCGATCTGTATTCAACTGGTTGTCTCTTATATGAATTACTTACAGGTCGTCCACCATTTACCGGCGAGACTCCGGTATCGATCGCACTACAGCATGTCTCTGCACAATTTCTTCCGGCGCGTTCAATTCAACCTGATCTTCCTGCAGATATAGAAACTGTTTTAGCTGTAGCACTGAGCAAGAATCCGGATGAGCGATATCAAGATGCCTTATCGATGCTGGCAGATATTAAACGGCTACGAAGTGGAGTTCATGTCACAACCAAGATTGCACGAGTTCGGCCTCTTAAGCGTCGTTCTTTCCTTATTGCTGGAGGTTCAATCCTCATCGCATCAATCCTTGCAATCGTTGGTCTCTCGATTAATGGGGCATCAGAACCAAGCATTGGTTACGAACTTCCGAATGTGGTCGGACTTACAGAAGATCAGGCGCGTGAACTGCTGAGCGAATATGTAGTAACTGTTACACGTGCCCATGATCCGCGTATTCCAACTGGTCGGGTTGCGAGCCAAATTCCTTTTGCGGCAAGTGATGTAAAACCAGGTTCTGGAGTAGTTCTTACAATTTCTGATGGACCAGGAGATGCGATTGTTCCTGATGGTCTTGTCGGAATGGTCCTGACAGATGCCCGAGCTGCACTTGCCGCTGCTGGTCTCGTCGTCTCGCAAACGATTCCAGCTCCATCTGATGAACCACAAGGAACAGTTCTTGAAGTAACACCTGGGCCTGGTTCAACCATTACTGCTGGATCTGGTGTGATTTTAACGATCGCAAGTGGAGAAGTTGAAGTTCCAGATTTGGTGGGCATCGAAGCAATCCAAGCAAAGACGCTTCTCTTTAATTCAGATTTCTTAATTAAAGAATTTTACGATTATGATCCAACTCAACCAATTGGTGTTGTTATTCGCCAAGCACCAGAGGCTGGAACTACGCAAACAATTGGTGACTCAGTCACCATCACAATTAACCGCGCTCCTTAAGCCTTACCCAAAACTGGCGCCAAACCAACTGATTTGGCGAGCGCATCTTTGTCTCCGCATTGTGTTAACCAATTTGCCAACATTAAATGTCCATGTTCTGTCAGCACAGACTCTGGATGAAATTGCACACCTTCAATCGGCAGAGTTTTATGTCGCATCGACATCACAACACCAGACTCTGTCTTACCTGTGACTTCAAGATCGCTACTTATGGTTGAGGGCTCTACTGCCAGTGAGTGATATCGAGTTGCAGTAAAGGGGGTTGGAATTGATGAGAAAATTCCTGCGCCATTGTGATGAACTTGTGATGTCTTGCCATGCAAAAGCTCTGGTGCACGTGAAACTGTTGCGCCGAAAGCAACACCTATTGCTTGGTGGCCCAGACAGACGCCAAAGAGTGGGATGGAATTTTCGGCGCAGTACTTAATCATCGCAATGCTGACGCCGGCTTCTTCCGGAGTTCCAGGTCCGGGCGAGATGAGCACACCATCGAAATCTGAGGCCGCACTTGCCTCGACTGCATCGTTACGCACGACAGTGCAGTGGGCACCAAGCTGCTGCAGGTATTGCACCAAGTTAAAGACGAAAGAGTCATAGTTATCTACAACGAGAATCTTTGTCATGGGACAATTCTGGCCTATCGTGCGCTGTGCTGGTGTGGCCAATTGCCTTCTGGAGCGTGTAACCTTTCACCCATGCCAAAGTCGAAATTGCGTAAGAAGGTTCAGGAAACTCGCGCCCATGAGGAGCAGGTTCACGCCGTCGAACCCCATGCACCACTGGAGAGCCCTTCGTGGCTCGCCCCGGTCATGGTCGCCAATTTCCTCATCGGCCTCTTCTGGATCGTGACTTTCTACGTCTCCCAGACCAAGTACCCAGTTCCTGGAATCGGCGCGTGGAACATGATTATCGGCTTTACCTTTATCGGCGTCGGCTTCTCGCTGGCGACCAAATGGCGCTAACTCCCCCGCTTTAGAGGTCATTCTCAGGAATCTCCCAGCATTAGGGAGGACGCTCTATCTATGAGCAAAGCAAGTACCAGCCAACGCATCCTTGTAGTCGATGATGAGACAAGCATTAGCGATCTAATCTCAACCAGTCTTCGCTTTGTTGGTTTTGATGTTCGTACTGCCGCAACAGGATCGCAAGCACTGGCTATTGCAGAAGAGTTTCAACCACATGCAATCGTTCTCGATGTCATGCTGCCAGATCAAGATGGATTTGAAGTCTGCCGCCAAATTAGAAATGAAGGTGCCAATGTCGGCGTTCTCTTTCTAACAGCTAAAGATGGCATGGAAGATAAGGTCGCCGGCTTAACAATCGGTGGCGATGATTACATGACTAAGCCATTTAGTTTAGAAGAGCTTGTTGCGCGTTTGAAAGCGTTACTTCGTCGCATCGGTGTTGTCGAAATGGATCAAGATGAAGAGAAGATTCGATTTGCAGACCTTGAACTCGATGAAGCAACTCATGAAGTGCGCAGAGCTGGAAATCTTTTGGATCTCTCCCCTACAGAATTTTTGCTGACGCGATATCTTTTAATTAATGCAGATCGCGTAGTCTCTAAAGCTCAAATTCTTGATCATGTCTGGGAATATGACTTCAGGGGCGATGCTGGAATTGTTGAAACTTACATCTCGTACTTGCGCAAAAAGATTGATGTGTACGATCCACCATTGATCCACACTGTACGCGGTGTTGGATACCGACTTCGAATTCCCAGCGGAAAATAATGAAGAGCCCCTTCTCGCAGTGGAGTCTGCGCAATCGCCTGGTGCTCGGCGTTGTCATTCTCTCAACACTTGGATTACTTGCCTCTGGTGTTGCAGCACAGAAGCAGCTTGAGAGCTTCCTGGTTCACCAGATAGATGATCAGCTCTATAGCGTTGCTTCAGGTTCTCTACCACGATTGAGTCGCGCTGGAATTGTTGATGATCATGAATGGCGAGAGAGAAGGGGTCTGGAAAGAGATGATGACGACGATGCACCTCAGACGCCACTGGATAGAGTTCCCACAGCCACCTCTGTCACGCTTTTAGATGCCACAGGCGCTGTTGTCGGAGGAATTGGTGGAGATCTCAATACTGTCTCTATCGTCGATTACATCGCAGGGTATTCGCCAGAAAAAGTTGCTGAATTTGAAGGTCAACCATTTACTGTAAAGGCAGATGAAGAGAATTTCCGAGTTTTAGCCCTTCCCCTTCCTTCCAATCTTGGATCTGTAGCAATTGGTCAATCTCTCAACGATGTTGATCGCACCCTCAATCGTCTGCAATGGCTCTTCTTCTTGATCGGCCTTGTAGTTGTGGGACTTATTGCAGTTGCTTCCCGCACCATGATTAAAGTAAGCCTTAAACCTTTATCGAATATTGAAGATACTGCCGAACAAATTGCAGCTGGTGATCTTTCGGCTCGTCTGCCTGATGCAAAACCCACAACCGAAGTTGGCAGATTAACCACAGCGCTCAACACCATGTTGACTCGCATCGAAGAATCTTTTGCGATCAGGAAGGCCAGTGAAGATAAGTTGCGCCGATTTGTGGCAGATGCATCTCACGAACTCCGCACTCCACTAACTGCCATTCGTGGTTTTGCTGAACTTCATCGCCAAGGAGCAGTAGCTGGTGAGGAAGATACAAAACAACTCTTGGGACGCATTGAAGGTGAATCACTTCGTATGGGTTCACTTGTTGAAGATTTACTCTTACTCGCTCGCCTTGATCAAGCGCGGGAGATGGAACGTCTACCTGTCGATATCGCAAAGACAACCCGTGATGCGGTTGCTTCGGCGCTAGTTGCCGGTCCCGACCATCCCATCACTGTTGTTGGCGATGTCGATGAGCTCTACACGCTGGGAGACCACCATCGGATTCACCAAGTGATTGCAAATCTCTTAGCTAATGCACGTACGCACACTCCGACTGGAACTCCGATTACCGTCTCAATCTCACACGATGATGATGGGGTTCGAATTGCAGTTGCTGATCAAGGACCTGGTCTGAGTAAAGAGGACCAGGCACGCATATTTGAGCGCTTCTATCGCGCAGATTCTTCACGAGTACGCATTGATGGAGAAGGTAGCGGACTAGGGCTCTCCATCGTTGATGCAGTGATGAAGGCCCATGGTGGAGAAGTTACGGTTGCATCAGAGCTTGGCAAAGGTGCAACCTTTACCTTGTTCTTTCCTCACGCAACTGATGCGCCAGCATAAATTTACTGCTGAGGTCCGAGAGATTCCATTGCGCGCAAGGTTTCGATGCGCTCTTGGATCGGCGGATGAGTTGAGAATAATTTAGAGACCGACTTTCCATCAAGAGGAGATTCGATCCAAATATGTGCCACCGCATTTGAACGTTGACGAACAACGGTGGAATCTGCTGCCAAAGTTTCAAGTGCGCGGCGTAGACCGGCAGGGTTACGAGTAAAAGCAACTGCTGTTGCATCGGCAATTGACTCTCGACGACGTGAAATTGCGCTCCGCAGTAGCATGGCTGCGATAGGTGCGAGAATTAAAATCGCAAGAGAGACTATAAGTAAAAACGGATTGCTGTTGTTATTTGACCTGTCGCGCCCACCACCAAACCACATCATGCGAGTAAGAAAATCGCTAAGAATCGCAATCGCACCTGCAGTAGTCGCAGCTACTGCCGAAACTAAGGTGTCACGATTTCCAACGTGCGCCATCTCATGCGCGGTTACTCCTTGTAATTCATCACGATCCATTACTTCTAATATTCCGGTTGTAAATGCAATCAGTGCATGCTCTGGATTTCGACCGGTAGCAAAAGCGTTTGGCGCGCTATCTTCGACGATTGCAACCTTGGGCATCGGTAATCCACTTGCGACAACAACTTCTTCAATTAAATTAAAGAGTGGGGGGTTATCTTCACGTTGAATTAAACGTGCACCAGTCATAGTGAGAACTAATTTATCTGAGCCGTAATAAGAGCCCCAGACACCAATTAATGCCATACCTACTGCGAGTGGAACTACAAACCCTGTTGTCCCGGCTCCGAAATATGTCAGCGCCGCATAGGCAACAAGCCAGGTGAGTAGCCCCATGGCAGCAAGGAGAAAATATGTTTTTCGCTTATTTGCTCCTTGGGCTGCGCGAAAATTCGACGCCAT
>JBEANF010000009.1:0-24654 GCA_041165585.1 Actinomycetota bacterium
TGACGTTGAGCTCCATAATCATTGAGATTAGCGCTGGCTATTACTGGCAGGAATTTTGATTGTGCGCCGCTGTAAGCAAAAACTACTTTCCCATATTGAGAGAGAATTTCGATATCGGAAATCCGAGCGCTTCTGATTGGGCCTATCCGGGTTGGAATAACCGATGAATAGACTGCGGCTAATCGAGTAAGTCCACCTTCTACTTGCTCTATGTAGACAACGTCGGCATCATCAATCCCAATTTGAGGTCGTGCACTTATGGTGTCATCGATCTTGACTACTAAGACCGGGCCATCGGTACCTTCTCGTCCCGATAACGAGTTATACGTTGGCTCAGTAAACATCCCAGTAATTGAATCTTTTGATGAAGTTGGCAGGAACGCAGATCCAACAACTACCACAGAGAGAATCGAAGCTATGACTGCTAAGGTCTTCTTCATCAATCACTCTCTCTAATGAGAAGCCAATCCCATGCCCGTGATTCCGAAGTGACTTTCAAAGTCTGGCCAGTAGAAAGAGCTTTTTCATACACTTCATATACCTGAGTTGCTACTTGGCTCCAGTCAAAGCGCTGCGCGTAATCTCTTCCAGACTCAGCCAAAGATTTTCGTTTTTCATTATCACGCAGAAGATCAATGACTACCTTGGCAAGGGATTGAGAGTCTTCTGAGGCAAAGAGTGCACCGTACTTACCCTTCCCCAAAAGATCGCTAAATGCCGGGATATCGCTAGCGACAACGGCGGCACCTCCTGCCATTGCCTCTGCGATGATAATTCCGAATGATTCACCCCCAGTATTGGGTGCGATGTAAAGCGCTATGGATTTGAGAAAGTTTGCCTTTTCTTCCTCTGAAATCTTTCCCAAAAATTGGAAGCGAGTGCGCAATTCTGAGTTTATATCTTCGGAGATTTCTGATGGATCCCCTGGTCCTGCTATGAGTACTCGAACATCGGGAATGAAACGAGAAATAATCGGAATAGCGTCAATCAGAACTTCTAATCCCTTACGCGGCTCCTCAAAGCGGCCGATAAATCCAAGTGTTGGGCCGGCCCACTTTTCCTCGACATCTCCAGCTCGATAGCGAGACGCAAAGATTCCATTTGGAATTACGTGAGCTGTGGTATCCATATGCTCGAGAAGAGTGTCGTAAGCGGCCTGACTTACTGCAATCTTCTCACTTAGACGTTCGATAGCCGGTTCAACAATAGATGCAATCACACGGGTGGTCGCACCTTTCTTTGCTTGAGCGTGGAAAGTGCCAACAATTGGGCCCTCACTTGCCCATAGAGCCAAAAGAGAAATTGATGGAATTGCAGGCTCGTGTAAATGCAAGATGTCGAAATCATTTTCGGTCATCCAGTTGCGAACTCGAGCAAAGGCGGCTGGGTTAAAGAGAACGCGCGCAACTGCGCCGTTAAATGGAATTCCAATTGGTTTTCCAGCATTGACCAGATACTCCGGTAATTTGAATTCATCTACAACTGGAGCAAGAACAGACACGTAATGACCCTCATCGATAAAGAACTCGGCCAAATCTCGGACATGGTTCTGCACTCCACCAGGGATATCCCATCCATACGGGCATACCAAACCAATGCGTAACTTTTTCATCGCCGCTCCACAAAGTCCCCGTCTATCCAAATGCGCTGCAACATATGCCAATCCTGCGGATGTGTCGAAATTCCTGCTGCAAAACTATCGGCGCACAATTGGACAGTCGCCTTAATCCGTTGCTCTTCGTCTGAAGTTTCAGGAATTTCTATCTGCCTTAAATCGATATGAATGCCTTTTTCAGTGTATGAAACGAATGCCGAGATTAAAGGTATTCCTGTGCGAATCGCGACGATCGCTGGACCTGCTGGCATGCGTGCGGGCCCATCAAAGAAGTTCACATCGATACCACTTGCCGATAAATCTCGATCGGCCACCAAGGCGATTAATTTTCCATCACGGGCACGCTGCAGCAATGTTGGAAAAGCGCGTGAATCCAAAGGTAGAACTTCCATGCCAATCGCTTCTCGATATGCCAAGAATTTTTCAAAGAGAGCCCTAGGTTTCAACACCTCAGCAACTGTGACGAGCTCTGCCCCTTTGGCGCAAAAGTAGGAACCGGCATGATCCCAATTGCCCGCGTGTGGCAGACAGACCATGACTCCAGTTTTCTTATTGATGGGCTCTAAAAGAAGATGTTCATTTGTCACCGTCACCGTTGAAAGAATCCGCTCTTTACTCCAGTCTGGCGATCTGAATGTCTCAAGCCAATAGCGCATATAAGACTTGAGTCCCTCAAAGACCAGGGAATCGAGTTGGTTTGCATCCAATCTGGGTTGAACACGGTTTAGATTCGAACGAAGCCTCTTAACGTTCTTTCCATTTTTCTTAAACATCCAACGGGCGATTGAGTCAAAGAGATTCGTTGCATATTTTTCTGGCATCCGTCGAATAAATGACCAACCTATGAAATATGCGCGAGCAATGAAGAAATCCTTCATCATCACACCTTGTGTAGAGCTCGGTAGACGATAAACATTCTTTGAGCAACGGTAACAACACCAAGGACTGCTAAAATTCCAAAGCCGATTACCAGTGCGATTTCTATACCTAATCCGTATAAACCGATAGCAGTTAGACTTATCACGATCCGTTCTGTGCGTTCTGCAATACCGCCTGAACACTCGATTGAAAGACTTTCAGCTTTTGCTCGAATATACGGAATGAGGCCTCCGGTGACGAGAGAAATCAAAAGCAAGATCGCAGCAAACTGATCGCGATCGAGAATATAGATAAGCACTCCAATGACGATGGCGGCATCGGTCACTCGATCAATTGTTGAATCAAGGAATCCGCCCCAACTTGTGCCGGTCCCATTGCTAAGTCGTGCGATAGCACCATCGAATAGATCACTCAAAGCAAAGAAACATATTACGAGAGTGCCCACAAATAAATCGCCGCTCGGATAAAAATATAATGCCGAAGCCACAGTACCGACTGCGCCAGAAATCGTGACGCCATTTGCGGTGACCCCAAAGCGGACAGCCATCTTGACCACCGGATTAATTAATCGAGTGACCTGAGGTTTCAAATGCGAGCTAATCATCGAGACCATCGTAGGCTTTAACCCATGACAACTTCCACATCTGCGCCTGTGAGAATTGCCCTGTACGGTCATGTGAGCGCAACACCGGCCGCCCTTGGGAAGGCGCTAGCCGATAATGGCATCCATACTGAAAACGCTCCCGATGACCTAGCGCAGATTGACTGCGCCGTCTTTGCCATAAACCCATCTGCTGGAATTGATGAGGCAACCATCGCCGCATGGGAGAAATTTAATGATTATCTGACACCTCGCATCATGGTGGCACTAGCACTTCCGGGTGCAGATTTAGATTTCGATGATGCAGTTCTTTTGGCCAATCGAGTCTTTGATCAAATGGCAACTCCATTCCTAGTTTTGCATGGGGATGATGGAGCACCTGCTGCCCTAATCAGCCTAGAAGATCTCACAATTAGAAATTACATAGATGGTGTTGCCGTCATTGGCGATAGCGATCCTGAACACCAAGAACTTGTTGCTGATTTTGCAACCGAGTACAGAGACTTAGTTGAATCTGCTGGAGAGAATTCATTTAGCGCAGGGTTGCTCTTTCCTGCTATCCCAGTAAATCTAGAGAGTGGCATCGGGATTGATGTGCTGATCTCTTATCTCAGACAATTGAGATAGCGCTACCAAGCCGAAGCTATTTCATCTCGCGTTGTCGTGAGAAGTTGTGGCAGAACTTTAGTCTTACCGATGATGGGCATGAAATTAGCATCTCCCGACCAACGAGGTACAACGTGTTGGTGAATGTGGGCTGCAACTCCTGCACCAGAAATTGCACCTTGATTCATTCCTAAATTAAAGCCTTCGGGTCTAGAAACCTTACGAATTGTTTTCATTGCATGAGAGGTAAGTCTGAAAATTTCTTCTCGTTCTTCGTCGGTGAGTTCAGTCAAATCGGCCACATGTCGATACGCGCAGATAAGTAGGTGACCTGGGTTATACGGATAGAGATTCATTACAACGTAAGCACCTAAACCGCGATGAACGATAAGACCTTCGACATCGTCCATCTTTGGAATTTCGCAGAAGGGGCATGTGATCTCGTTACCAGCTAAAGGTCGATTTTCACCTCGTAAATAATCGAGGCGATGCGGTGCCCATAATCGTGACCAGGCATCTGGCATCCCGGTTGAATCGATGTAATCCATCTTTAAACCTGCTCGCGCGCTGCTATCGCTGATGTGATTTCAGCAATCGCTTGCGCCAGTGGCACACCGTTTTTCTGATCACCATTTCGATAGCGGAATGAGACTGCGCCAGCTTTCTGGTCTTCTTCTCCAGCGATCAACATGTATGGAATCTTCTGCACCTGCGCATTGCGCACCTTCTTTTGCATTCGATCATCCGAGGCATCTAACTCTGCGCGGATACCAGCAGCTTTGAGTGACTTGACTACATCTGCAAGATAATCCGTAAAGGCATCTGCAACCGGAATCGCCATAACCTGAACTGGAGCAAGCCATGGAGGAAATGCGCCTGAATAATGTTCGGTGAGCACGCCAAAAAATCTCTCAATTGATCCAAAGAGTGCGCGATGAATCATTACTGGGCGCGAACGTGAACCATCTGTTGCTGCGTATTCAAGTTCAAAACGTTGTGGCAATTGGAAATCAACCTGGATCGTTGACATCTGCCAGGTGCGACCGATGGCATCCTTTGCCTGTACCGAAATCTTTGGTCCATAGAATGCGGCGCCACCCTCGTCATTAACGAGTTCGAGATTTTGTGCAATAGCTGCCTTTCGTAACGCCTCCGTTGCAGCCTCCCAATCTTCATCTGAACCAACAGACTTTTCAGGATTTCGAGTAGAGAGTTCCAGATAGAAATCTGTCAATCCATAGTCGCGGAGCAAATTGAGAACGAATGTCAGAAGTGAATCGAGTTCATCTGGCATCTGCTCTTTAGTGCAGTAAATATGTGCATCATCCTGAGTAAATCCTCGGGCACGCGTAATTCCATGGAGGACTCCAGATTTCTCGTATCTGTAGACGGTTCCAAATTCAAAGAGCCGCAATGGTAATTCACGATATGAACGTCCACGTGAGCGATAGATCAAATTATGGAAAGGACAGTTCATCGGCTTCATGTAATACTGTTGGCCCGCACGCTTTACCGTGCCATCTGCATGGTGTTCTTCATCCAAAATCATTGGTGGGTACATACCCTCGGCATACCACTCGAGGTGACCAGAAGTTTCAAAGAGTGCGGCCTTGGTTATGTGGGGCGAATAGACAAACTCATAACCCTCTTCTTCGTGACGCTTACGCGAATAATCTTCCATCGCGCGACGAACAATTCCACCTTTGGGATGAAATACGGCAAGCCCTGAACCAATCTCTTCTGGAAATGAAAAGAGATCTAACTCTTGACCTAATTTGCGATGATCGCGTTTTTCTGCCTCCGCCAACATCTCTAGATAACCGTTGAGCTCATCCTGTGATGGCCATGCTGTTCCATAGATGCGTTGCAGCATTGGGTTTTTCTCTGAGCCGCGCCAATAAGCACCTGCGCTACGCATTAACTTAAATGCCGGAATATGTTTAGTCGAAGGAAGATGTGGCCCGCGGCAGAGGTCAGACCATACGGGCTCACCATCTCGCCCGAGATTGTCATAAATTGTTAACTCTGCTCCGCCGACTTCGACACTAGTCTCATCGTTACCGCCTGATTTGATGCCGATAAGTTCACATTTGTATGGTTCGTGCGCAAGTTCCTTGAGGGCATCTGCCTCTGTGGTTATACGTCGTCTAAAACGTTGCCCATCTTTAACAATTTTGCGCATTGCAGATTCAATCTTCTCTAAATCTTCAGGTGTAAATGGACGCTCTGGATCAAAGTCGTAATAAAAACCGTCGCGAATGGGTGGTCCAATACCTAATCGCGTCTGGCTAAATACTTGTTGAACAGCCTGCGCCATTACATGCGCCGTTGAATGGCGCAAAACATTTAATCCATCGGGTGAAGAGATTGAAACACTTTCGACCACATCTCCATCTGAGAGTTCGGTCCAGAGGTCGCGGAGTTCTCCATTGATGCGCGCGACAACGATTGTTTTATCATCTGCAAAGAGATGGGTTGGGCGTTGATCTGATTCAACGCTGCGCGATGCCCCATCGACAGTAATTGCAATAGTTGCCATGGTCCAAGACTACCTAACGAGAGGCCGCTATCTGACGTAATTTCATGCGGATCTGGCTCACACCATCATCCTGATTGAGGTTTCGCCCATCAATTGCTGCAACCGATTTAGCAATCTTCAGTGAACTCATCGCTATGGCTGCATCAGCTTTGGCTACATCCCGCAGTGAAAGATCTCCCACGAGGACATCGCACTGCTCTATTGCCAAAGCTCTAATTACTCCTGGCAAGATTCCTGAGGAAATCGGAGTGGTAATCCATTGGCCATCAATTCGAAATGCATAATTTGAAACGGCACCTTCTGAGATTCGCATCTCTTTATCAACGTAAAGAATCTCATCAAAACCTTCTGACTTGGCCAACTTGAGCGCATCGAGATTCTTCGTATACGGATATGACTTATGTTGTTGCCCCTTTGCAGAGTGATCAGATTTTCTTGTCGCGATCTGAAGCTCCTCATCGCTGTCTCTATATTCATCATGGGTAGCAATAAAATGCTCTTGCGAGAATGTCAACCGCAACCTTCCTACTCCAAATGGGCTAGCACTAAGTAATTGAGAAATCGCATCTTCGATGCGCTCTTCACGTGGAATTGGTATTGCGAGTGTGTGACCACTCGAGAGAGCCCTTCGCATATGGCGCATCAAGAGCTGAACGTGTCCATCTTCGGTGCGCAGCGTTTCAAAAATCCCTTGACCTAAGGGCCAGCCATCTGCACTTAAAAAATCTCTTGGGCGCTCGACTATTTGATTATCAACCCAGGTGGTCACAGGGTTCCACCTGCGATTGAAATTAGGTTGCGAGCTTTTAACTGGGTCTCTTCCCACTCCTGCGCCGGAGAACTCCCCCACGTGATTCCAGCTCCTGTACCAAATCGCAACCACTCATCACCGGTATTCCAGAAGGTGCGAATTGCAACGGCAAGTTCTGCCCGATCACCTTCAATCCAGCCAAGTGCGCCGCAATAAGGACCACGTGGTGCGGGTTCATGTTTGGAGATAATTGATAGAGCTGCACTCTTCGGCGCACCGCTCACAGATCCTGGAGGAATAGTGGCGGCCAAGATTTCACTCCATGTAGTTCCTGGCTTTATCTCGCATTTCACATCTGAGACTAAGTGAGTCAACCCGGGATGCTTTTCCCGTCGAAAGAGTTCGCTGACTTCAACAGAGCCTTCAGCTGCAATTCGACTGAGATCATTGCGCATCAGATCCACAATCATGAGATTTTCGGCCTTATCTTTCTCGCCGAAATCATCCTCGTTCCAGCGGATCGTTCCCTTGATTGGCGAGGTAACTAGCGTGCCACCGCTACGCGTCAAAAAGCGCTCAGGTGATGCGCTGGCAATTTCAAATCCGGGGATTTTGAGGTAACTAGCAAAGGGTGCTGGATTGGCATATTGCATACGAGCAAATAGTCCAGCCAACCTGTGTTTTTTCGGATCTATCACATGTGAAAGTTCTCGACATGCATTTACTTGATAGACAGAACCTTGCGAAATCTCTTCCCGAATGGCGTGGACATAACTCATGTAATCAAGTTCTGGAAGCGAAGTTCGCCATGGTCGTTCTAAAACTGTCCATGGTGATTCTGGAAAAGGTGCGCGCTCTACCTTCTTAAATTTTGCGAAGTGATATTGGCCTTCAAATGTAATGAGCACAGCCCAGAATCCACCATCATCAAGGAGGGAAGGGTCATCGGTGTACTTCAGAAGTTTCCAGGCATTGCGATCGCCCATCCAGAATTGATAATCGCGGCCGAACATGGGGTAAGGCTACGCAGAAAAGGCAGCGCTTTGGCGCATCGGCCCTGCCTGCGCTAGATTTACCCCTGCAATTAATGCGGACGTAGCGCAGCTGGTAGCGCGGAACCTTGCCAAGGTTCAGGTCGCGGGTTCGAACCCCGTCGTCCGCTCGGAGAGTGCGCCGTTCATATCGATGGGCGGCGTTTCTTCTTAAAGTGAAGTACTTTCATGGTGGAATGGCCGAGAGGCGAGGCAAGGGACTGCAAATCCCTCTACACGGGTTCAAATCCCGTTTCCACCTCCATGAATGAGTCTAAGTTCTTGAGAGCTCTAGGTACTCAAAAATTCGTCGCATGTCTCAAACCAAGTTCGCGAGACAGCGAATTGTTATCTGAATTCGGAAATTTCTATTCCTGTAATGAGCAGTTACTTAGTACTTTGGCCATATGCAGATCGAAGAAAATGAGATCGTTCATCACTTTAAGGGTGAGAGTCCGATCAAAACCCTTCTCTTCTTGATGCACGATCAAAGGAAGAACATCTTCCTCGCCATCCTTTTCTTCTCTATAAAGCACTCCCCGTCGTGGTTTATCCCACTTATCACTGCAAATCTCATCGATGTGGTAGTCCAAAAGCAAGGATTCTTGACGCTGGCATTGAATGCAGGCGCATTGATCATTGTTGTACTCCAGAATTTTCCAACGAATCTTCTTTATGTCCATTTTCTAGCCAAAGCTGTGAGAGATATTGAAAATCGTCTGCGCTCTGCGCTAGTGGTTCGCATGCAGCAGTTAAGTATTGGTTTTTATCAAAGGACTAATGCGGGTGCCTTGCAGACTAAGGTGGTTCGAGATGTCGAAAATATCGAACAGATGCTCCGACACATGTCAGATGGCGGCTTGGCTGCCATTAACAGCTTCATGGGCGCTGTAATTATTACGGCAATTAGAGTGCCTAGCTTTCTCGTCTTCTTTCTACTAGTGGCCCCGATAGCCTCGATTGCCATTATCCGAATGCGAAAATCGCTCAATGATTTTAATGAGGACTTCCGTGGTGAAATTGAACGGATGTCTTCGCGAGTAAATGAGATGACCACTCTCCTACCGGTGACACGCGCTCACGGTTTGGAGTCACGGGCGCTAGGCACTATGCGTGAGTCTTTCTCCTCGGTTAAGGCGGCGGGATTGCGTCTAGATAAAATAAATGGAAAATTCAATGCCGCTGCCTGGGTTACATTCCAAATGGCTAACGTGTTATGTCTGATTCTCTCTGCGTACTTTGCGATGAAAGATATGTACGGAATCTCGGCTGGAGATGTCGTACTTCTCACCTCTTATTTCGCAATGCTCATTGGCTCAGTGATTTTGTTGGCAAGTCTGGCGCCAGCCATTGCAAAGGGTCTTTCATCCGTTAGATCTCTCAGCGAGGTTCTCGAGTCCCCTGACTTAGAGATCAATAATGGCAAAAAATACGTCGAAGACGTGGCTGGAACAATCGCATTTAACGATGTGGAATACACCTACTCGACAAACCACCGACCCTCACTTCAACATATTTCATTCGAGGCAAGTCCCGGAAAGATGATCGCTCTTGTTGGTCCTTCTGGATCAGGTAAGTCAACGTTAATTAACCTGATTATTGGGTTTCTTCGACCAACTGGTGGAAAGATAATCCTAGACGACCAGGATATACAAACTCTTGATTTGCGAAGTGTTAGGAAACATCTATCAGTAGTGCCTCAGGAGTCTGTGCTCTTTGATGGATCAATCTTCGAAAACATCGCATACGGGTTAAGTCATGTATCCGAGTCAGAGATCGAGGCTGCTCTCAAAGCTGCAAATGCTTGGGATTTCGTAAGCGCATTTGATGATGGAATTCACACCCTGGTAGGTGAGCGAGGTGCCCGACTCAGTGGCGGACAGAAACAAAGACTTGCAATTGCTCGTGCACTCATTCGAAATCCCAGAATTTTAATATTAGATGAGGCGACTTCTGCCCTGGATTCCGAATCTGAAAAGCTGATTCAATCGGCATTGAAACTTCTCATGCGTGATCGAACAACCTTTGTCGTTGCCCATCGATTATCTACAATCAAAGAAGCTCACCTGATACTCGTTTTAGATGAGGGAAAAATCGTTCAATCTGGTCAACATGAAGAGTTAAGAAGCCAGCCAGGGTTGTATCAAAGATTGTGTGATGCTCAATCGTTTATCAGTGAAGAGGTATAAGGAGAAGAAATGCTCATCGGACTAGATCGCTCAACACTTGAAAAAAGGAAAGTTGATCCAACATCACAACCTGATTTCGATCAATTTTGGGAGTCCACACTTCAAGAATTTCTCCCGAAGCAACCTCACTATGAACTAAATGATGCCGACACTCCGTTGACGCTTGTAACAGTGCAGGACATTACAGTTTCAGGTTACAACTCTGATCCCATCAAGGGATGGTTTATTAGTCCACAGAGCATTCAAAATACTTCGCCTTGTGTCGTCTTCTTTGATGGCTACGGTGGTGGGCGTGGATTGCCGCACGAATGGCTATTCTGGGCAAATGTGGGATACCGAGTTCTTGTTATGGACACTCGCGGACAAGGTGGCGGATTCCGATTAAGTGACACTCCTGATGGCGCATACTCGCGCGATCCTCAATCTCCTGGATTTATGACCTCTGGAATCTTGGATCGGGAAAAGTATTACTACAGGCGAGTGTACGTTGACGCTGTCGCCTTCGTTGAGGTCGCCAAAGTTCTGCCCGGAGTCAACCCTTCACGAGTCATAGTTGCTGGAGGCAGTCAAGGTGGTGGTTTAGCGCTGGCTGCTGCTTCATTGGGAAAGGGAATTTTTGCTGCACTTCCCGATGTTCCTTTCCTCTGTCACTTCAAGCGCGCAACCGAGATGGTAGACACTTATCCGTACCACGAGATCACTAGTTACTGTCGAATTCATCGCGATGAAATCGATCAGGTTTTCAGAACTCTAAGCTATTTCGATAACCTGAACTTAGTTCATAAAGCAAGATGTCCGGCGCTCTTTTCTATCGGAATGCACGATCCTGTCTGTCCACCCGACACAATCTTTGCTGTTCGCAATAATTATTCTGGTCCAGTTACTACTGCTGTCTATGAATACAACACCCATGAAGGTGGAAGTGTCGCTCATCAACTAATCCAAGCAAAATGGCTAGCAGAACTCCTACGAAAGGCTGATCAATGATTACGAGCGGAGAGAACCTTGGTTACGGTTTCAACGCGCAATGGGCTTATTCGATGGGGCATATGGAGAAGGCTCTGCCAGCCGACAGCAGAATGCTTGATTTTATGGCCAAATATGATTTTAGGTTCTTGAGACTTCCCACTGATTATCGTTTCTGGATTGACGATCTCGACGGACCCATTCATGAGAGTTTCTTGAAATTGCTCGATTCGTACATTCACGAGGCAACCTCACGTGGAATTCATATCAGCCTTAATCTCCACCGCGCTCCTGGCTATTGCATCAATGGCTGGGAACTTGAGTCTACAAATCTCTGGAGCGACGAACTGCCACAACGCAATTTTGCTCGACTCTGGAATACTGTCACGCAAAGATACAAGGGTATGCATAAAGATCTTCTGAGCTTTGATTTAGTTAATGAACCACCCGCAGAAGGCCAGCGTGGATTTACAAGAGATATCCACCAAAGAGTCATCCGTGAAATTACTCGCGGGATCCGGGAGATCGACCCAACAAGAACAATTATCATCAATGGATTGGCAGGCGGACATTTAGCAATGCCAGAGCTGGCCGATCTCGATGTGGTTCATAGCGGACGTGGCTACCAACCAATGTTGGTCAGTCATTACAAAGCAGAATGGTGGGATGGCAGTAAAGGTATGCCAGTGCCCACATACCCCTGTGACTATGACGGAAAATATTGGAATCGCCAAACTTTGTGGGAGTTTTACCAACCGTGGAGAGATGTCGCTGCCCTCGGTCGCCCCGTGCACATCGGAGAATTTGGATGTTATCGATACACCGATAACGCTGTCGCTTTAGCTTGGTTCAAAGACCTCTTCAACATTTTTAAAGAATGTGGATGGGGATACTCTCTCTGGGAGTTCGATGGCAATTTTGGGATCGCCAATCACGGACGGCCCGGCACTCGATACGAAAGTTTTGAGGGACTAAATATCGACCGACAACTTCTAGATCTGATGCTAGAAAGCCGAGTTTCCTAAAAACTATCTTATTTTAGGCTTGACAACGATGGAACAAAATGCGAATCTCGGTCCATCACGAGAGGACCTCTTCATGTCACGTTGGAAGATCATCACGCCCGCAGTCATTGCATCAATAGTAGCGATTGCATTTTTCTCTGCTGGTCCCCGTGTGCCCATGGATGGCGATAACACATCGGCGCTGGCACTTGAGGAGAAGGCTAATCAGGATACTCCAGATGAAGTTAAGGGTGGATTCAGTAGCGATATCGATCTTGGCAATCAGTTATTTCTCAGAGTAAGTGAGCCAGACTTCTTTGCTGCAAAAGACCCTGCCGCCCTTGGAGTGGAGGGCCGCCCACTCTCCATGACGATAACAATTACAAACAAGAGCTCAAAGTCAGTTGATATCGCATCTTTTGCCATTCTTCAAAGTGCCTTTGACTCGGATGCAAGTTTGTCCTGTTTTGATGTATTTGAAGAAGCCTCCGAAGTAATCGGCCTACCTGCAGATACGATTCTCAAGCCGGGATCTACAGTTGAATTTCCTTGGGCGATTGTCTGTCCTACAACAAAGGGTGATGTTTTACACCTGACCTTCAGCGTGACAGGACAAGAACAGGTCACCCTCGATTCAACAGTCAAGTAATCTGTCGCGCTGCCAGACTGCGCCGATGTAACTGCCTCACCTGTCCCACTCTGACCTTGAAGAAATTGTCCTAAAAGACTTTTCAAACGTTATAGAAATGTGGCAATGTTTATCCTTGACAACGCTGTCATTTCAGAGAAATCTACCCGCAAGGCGCAGCGAAGTCCGTTTGCGCTTCAAAGAAGGAGTCATACGTGAAGCGTTTAGGAGTGATAGCGATAGCTATTTCTATGGTCGCTGGCGTCGCAATCAGCGCACCAGCAAACGCTGCCAAGCAGACACTTACAATCTGGGCAACCGGTGGAGATGCTGATGCGGCAGTAATGAAGGCAGCTGGAAAGGCATTTGAAGATGCCAATCCAAATGTCACAGTAAAGGTAGAGGCAATTTCATGGGGCGACGGCTATGCCAAGGTCCTTGCTGCAGCTGCCGCGAAGAAGGGTCCAGATATCTTCACTGGCGGACTTTCTTGGGGTATTTCAGCTGGAAACAAGGGAGCACTTGCAGATCTTCGCGCTCTCGGTGTATCTAGCTACGTACAACCAAAAGTTCCAGCACAGATCTACAAGGCTCTAGTTGGCTACAAGTCAACCAAGGTTTACGCAGTTCCTTTCGATCTCACATTGATGATGATGTTCTACGACAAGGGAACACTTGCAAAGGCTGGCATCACCTCAGCTCCAAAGACAGTCGATGAATTCAATGCAGCAGCTGCGAAGTTGAAGACAACCGATGGAGTCACAACACCTGTCTACAACGAATGGGGTAACGCTGACTGGCTTGGATTCTTCTCATGGCTCTACTCCATGGGTGGATCTCTCTATGATGCGACCTGTAAGGTCACAATCAATAACGCTAAGGGTGTTGCCGCTCTCAACCAGTACAAAAAGTTGTACACCGACTTTGGTGCACCAAAGCCAGGAGTTGCTGACTGGAGCATGAACGACAACATTCAATCCGGAAAGTATGGAATTGGTTTCTCTGGAAACTTCCAGGCAAGCTCTTTCTACACATACAAGAAGGATTACAAGACATGGACAGCAGCTCCAGTACCTGCAGCAGCGGGATCTAAGAGCGTTGCATTCATTGGTGGCCGTGGTATCTCAATTATGGGATATGCATCAAAGTCACAGCAGCAACTGGCCGCTAAATTCATCAAGACAATCTACGATCGTAGCGTTGTTCGTCAGATGAACCTTGTGGGAGCTGCACAGAATGCAATCTTCCTATCACCTGTCATTAGCAACGCAGATACAATCGATGCATATCCAGCATCTGTGCTTGCAACTATCAAGAGCCAACTCAAGGATGCTCAAGGTCCTCCAAACTGTAATGGTTGGGAAGACTCACAGGCTGGTGTAACAACCGCCCTCACAAGCTTCCTCTTTGGTTCGGCGACAGCTAAAGCTGCACTCGATGAAGCTGCAGCTGTGATGAAGTCAAAGCTCTAAGAAAGAACCTTCAAGGGACACAGTGGATGGGGGAACTCCCCCCATCCACTGTCTCTTAAAGGCAAGAAAATTACCTGAACAAATCTCGGACTATAGAAAAGGGGCTTGAATATGACGATTATTAGCAAGTCCCCTGCTGCACCTATCGGGAAGAAAGGCTTTCGCAAGTTTAGTGAAGCCGGCATTGCAACTTATCTAATGCTTGCTCCCTTTGCCCTTCTCTTTCTCGTCTTTAGCGTGTATCCAGTGCTGGCTTCGCTTCGCCTCTCATTCATGCGTTACAACGCAATCTGCAACCCAGATCAGTCACCATGCGGAAGCGTAGGATTTGGAAATTACCGCACACTTTTATTTCATGACGAGCGATTCCATAAGGCGCTGTCAAATACTTCTCTTTATGTTATTGGCGCTGTCATTCTAGGAATGATTGCCTCTCTTTCGCTTGCTCTTGCTCTCCAGGAAGATACGCGCATCAATCGCGTAATGAGAGTTGTCTTCTTCCTTCCATCAGTCACTTCAGGAATTGCAGTTGTACTTGTCTGGGGATGGGTATTTCGAGGTGATGGAGTTGGTTTACTTAACGCCTTCCTTAATATTTTCGGTATTGCACCAATTGAGTGGCTAGCAACGACATGGATGGCGATACCAATTCTGATCTTTATGTCGATTTGGGGTGGTGCTGGCTTTGGAATGATCCTCTTCCTGGCCGGCCTCAATTCCATTCCCGCTATGTACTACGAAGCCGCCGTCATAGATGGTGCCGGTCCACGCGAAAGATTCCGTTACATCACTTTGCCTTTGCTTCGCCCAGTGATGGTGTACGTCGGAATCACCGGAATTATCGGTGCATTTCAGATATTTGAAGGGGTATATCTCCTCTTTCCAACAAGTGTTGGTTCTATCGGCGGGCTACAAGATATGGCGCTGATGATTGTTCCCTATCTTTACGACGCCGGATTTAACAAATTCAGGCTCGGATACGCATCCTCGATCGCTTGGGTTCTCTTTGGAATCATTTTCATAGTGAGCATGATTAATCTTAAAATCACTCGTTCCTTGGAGGATCTCAAGTGAGCATCATTTTGAGTAAATCAGATCAGAAGAAGAACGAAAAATTGATGGAGCGCAGCGGCTCATTCTCAAATCCATTTGAGAAAAGATCCCGAGCCTCTAAGTTCCGAAGACTTCCAATCTATCTCTTAACTGTTGTGATGATCGCGCCTTACTACTGGATGATTACTTCGTCCTTAAAGACAGTAAAAGAACTTCAGATTGTTCCTCCAACTTTATTTCCAAAAGAGATCACCTTTGGCAATTACTATGACCCTAAATTCAATCCTCAGATGTTCCAGCAGGAGGTTATGCAGGGGCTTTTCCAGCGCTATCCAGATTTGAAATTCGGATTTTTCCGATTCATGATCAATAGCTTTGTAGTCAATATATCAATCACAATTCTCACTCTGCTGATCGGATCTCTTGCCGCCTATGTTGTGAGTAAGCATCGTTTTAAGGGAAAGAAATTTATTTATCTCGTCATCATCGGATCCATGATGATTCCTTGGCAAGTTGGACTCATCCCAGGCTTTCTTCTGGTCGACGATCTTGGTTGGCTCAATACATACTGGGCCTACATCGTGCCTGCACTACCGAAGGCATTTATCGTCTTCTTCCTCACTCAATACCTTACTTCAATCCCTGACGAACTGGTTGAGGCGGCGCGAATAGATGGAGCATCCGAATTTACTATCTATTACAGAATAATCCTGCCACTACTTAAACCTGCCCTCATCGCGATGATGATCTTTACCGCGATTGGCGAATGGAATAACTTCCTCTGGCCACTGATTATCACTACGAGCCAAGATATGGCGACGTTGCCTGTTGCCTTAGCAAATCTTCGTAACGCTGGCGCTGGAAATATCGGCACGCAAGGTGTCATCATGGGTGCCTCACTGATCACGAGCATCCCAACTATCGCACTCTACTTTGCCACTCAAAAGCACTTCATTCGGGGAATCGCCCTCTCCGGATTGAAATGAGTGCCTCAAGTGCTAAAAAAAATTTCCCTACTGCTGTCGCTAAGTCTTGCGTCCCCATTTTTATGGATCCTTCCTGCCCAAGCAAGTATTACCGTCACTACATCAAATCCCGGCAATTCTGTAACACCGGTTGAATTGACAATTTCTGGCATACCCGATGCCAAGAATGAATTCGATCCTGCAAGCGCTCTCCTAGTTGCCACAATAACTCGACCAGATGGAACAAGGTTTAAAGTTCAGGCATTTTGGTATCAAAACTTCGTAATGTCTACTAACGGCGGCGTCCCCACAGCCATGAAAACTGGTGAGCCCGTTTGGAAAATCCGTTTTGCCCCTTCGGCGGCTGGAGATTACCAAGTCGCATTTGAAGCTACTATCGATGGGTTAACGATAGTTATACCTAATTATTCGGTTAGAGCAACTGTTGGAACTATCGCCAAAGTTGAGACGTCCGGAGTTTCATTTGTTCGAGACGGAAAACCTTTCGTACCTATTGCATACAACATAGCGTGGGCAAATCGTTTCGAAGAGATTGCCAAATATGATCGCTGGTTTTCTAAGGCTTCGGCTTCTGGAGTAAATGTGGCGCGAGTCTGGATGGCTGCTTGGTCTCTAGGTATTGAATGGACAGATACGGGTCTTGGTGATTACACAAAACGGCTGGACCGAGCCTGGCTTTTGGATCAAGTTTTCCAGATCGCTGCAAAATACGATATCGGTATCCAGCTAGTTTTAATAAATCATGGAGCGTTTAGTACCTCGACAAATCCGGAGTGGTACTCAAATCCTTACAATGCAAGTAATGGTGGACCGATTTCCGATGCTGGACTCTTTGCTACAGACGAAGATGCGTGGAAATATTGGAAACAAAGATTGAGATACATCATCGCTCGTTACAGCGCTTACTCATCTCTTTTTACATGGGAATGGTGGAATGAAGTCAATTTCACTCCAATAAAGTCTGATGATCTTACCCGCTGGATTGCGCGATCAGATGCAGTGCTCACCGAGTGGGATCCCTACAATACATTGACCACAAATTCGTGGTCTTCTGGGGCAAGCCTTCAAAATTGGGAGAATTTAGATTATGCAGTAACCCATGTCTACGATCCTACGGATCCAATTAAGAGTCTAGCAGTTCAGTCGGAAGCTCTTCGTAAAGCCGTTCCCGATAAACCAATTCTCGTTGGCGAGATGGGCTCAGGGACAGTCACGGAAGATCCATTTTCAGATCCGACGGGATTGCATCTTCATAACTCGCAGTGGGCAGCAACTTTCCTTGGTTTCGCAGGTCCAGCTTCATACTGGTGGTGGGATATATATGTTGACCCGCTTGAGTTATGGGGACATACGAAAGGTTTAAGTCGACTCACTCGCGGCTTAGATGTCGCAACAATGAAACCTGATCGCCTTCTTGGAATAGCAAATTGCTCCACCTTGACACTTTCAAACTCAGAAACGACCATTGGATGGATCCGACATAACAACTTTGAGCGTTCGGCAAAGACTCAACTTTTACTAGATGCCGCGATTGAGTCGTTGCGCACGAAGAAAAAAATCAAGACTGTATTTCCTGATCCGATCTCACCTGGTGGGCGCATATCTATCCCTCTAAAGTCAACAGGAAACTACATGGCCACCTTCTTCAATACCTTGAGCGGAAAAGAGATTTCGAAAGCCAAGGTGCCATCTAATGGATCAAGTGCGGTAATCAAAGTTCCTAAATTCACCGGAGACATCTCGTTCCGAATTGACAAGGTGGTAGGGTCATGAGCGTGAAGGAGAGAGTGGGAACGGATCTGCCCAATCAACCACTTGCCCACCCCACACTCGCTGATGTTGCAGCTATAGCCGGCGTGAGTATTAAAACTGCCTCGCGCGTCATGAATGGTTCTGAGCAAGTTTCAGGCGACACTGCCGAGCGAGTGAAAAAGGCGGCGACCTTAGTTGGATATCGTTCCAACCGAATCGCTCGAGAATTAAGAGTGGGATCACTTAGCAATCTCGTCGGAATGGTTATTTCAGATTTAGCAAACCCCTTCTATGCCGGACTTGCTGCAGGTGCCGAAGAGCGTCTGGGGGAAGAAGGACTCGACCTCATTCTTGCCACCGCTCGTGATGATGGTGAGCGAGAAAAATATCTCATTGAATCACTCTTGGAACGAAGGGTTAGAGGATTAATCATCGTTCCATCTGGCGAGGACTACAGCTACCTTCATCAGGAGAGAAAGCGCGGCTTCTCTTTTGTCTTTGCCGATCGTCCGGCACCGTACTTAGATGCTGACTCAGTAACAGTTGACAATCGTGGTGGAATCACAGCCTGCCTAGATTTTCTTCTCTCTAAAAACTGTAAGAAAGTCGCAATCATTGCCGATACAACAAGTATTTGGACCGCCTCCGAACGCATCGAAGCGTTCAAACAGGCGATCTTAAGTCGTGGCGTAGATATTCGAAATACCCAAATTGTCACCGACATTCACACATCGGAGGAAGCTTCACAAGCCACAATAGAACTTCTGGAGAACCATCCGGAAACAGATGGCATCATCGCAACAAACGATTTGATCGCCATGGGCGTAGGCCAAACAGTTGCTGATGCAATCCTCCCGGTTCATGTTGTTAGCTTTGACCTCTTCCCCACCGCAAATCTCCTTAACATTGCAACACTTGACCACGATCCGAAGCGACTCGGGCGCTTATCCGCCGAACAACTCCTTCGTCGCTTCCAGAATCCCACTGACGCCACCTTTGTCACTGAAATTATGAAGGTTGAGATGAAGGAGACATCGTCAAGTAAGCGGGTAAATCCATGAGCGCTTACGCACTTGGAGTAGATGTTGGCGCCACAAAAGTGGCTATTGCCACGATCGGTGAGGATCTTAAAGTTTTACAGAAAGTTGAAGTTTCTACCAAGTGTGGCGATGGGGTGCAACTGTGGAGAAATATTGCCGAAGCGGCAAACTCATTCATCTCAACTGAAACTGGAAAACTCCTTGGAATTGGCGTTGCATCTGCTGGCCCACTCGATATCGTTGAAGGAACTTTGAGCCCAGTCAATATTCCAGTGTGGCGCAATTTTCCAATTATCAAGTGTTTTAAAGATATTTCACATGGTGCATCTGTAGTGCTTCATGGTGACGCGATGGCATTGGCACATGCCGAACATAAGCTCGGTGCCGGTCAAGGTTTGAAAAATATGTTGGGGATGGTTGTATCAACGGGCATCGGAGGAGGCTTAATTCTAGATAATAAGGTCTTCACGGGCGATTCAGGTAATGCTTTTTTTGTAGGTCATGCTTCCGTCAATTTTGAAGGACCAATATGCGCCTGTGGTCGACGCGGATGCGTTGAGACTTATGCGAGTGGTCCGCGGATGGTTGCAAAGGCACAATCACTGGGTTGGAGTTCTTCCGATCCTACATTTATCTCCCTCGTTGCAGATGCAAAAAATGGAGATTCCAATGCACTTGCTGCAATTGATGAAGGAACTCGTGCTTTAGCAGTAGGGATAATTAATGTTTTAGGAAGCTTGGACATTACGCATGTCGTCATAGGCGGTGGGGTTACCGAATCTGGTGAGATTTTCTGGAGTCCGCTTCGCAAGCACGTTGACGAACAGGCCTCATATATCGGTTTTCTCAAAGAGATACATCTACACAAGGCAGCACTCGTCAGAGACGCAGGTGTTCTCGGTGCTGCCTTGGCGATTCTCGGTTAGGAGCATGCGATGGAACTAGAAAAGTCAGAACGGCCCTGGGGTCGGTATGAAGTCTTGCAAGAGTCGCAGACTCATAAAGTCAAATGTATCTGGGTGACACCCGGTAAACGTCTCTCCTATCAGCGGCATCAAAAGCGTGCAGAGCACTGGTTTATTGTCCAAGGTAGAGCACTCGTGACTATCAATGGGGAACAGAAGGAGCTGGGGGCTGGAGCAACAGTTGATTTTGCAATAGGCGTTCTCCATCGCATAGAAAATATTGGCGATGATGAAGTGATCTTTGTTGAAGTCCAGACCGGAACCTACTTTGGTGAAGATGATATCGAGCGAGTAGAGGATGACTTTGGACGATGAAAAATACTAAGCGTGAACTTAAAGCTAATTGGACCCTCTACCTCTCACCCCGACCAGATGCGTGGGAGATCGAACCCGTGGTTGATGGACATAACGCTTGGCGTAATGACCCAGCCGCGATAGCAAAAATTGAGGTCCCACAATCAGTTCCTGCAACTGTACCAGGATGCATACATACCGATCTCATTGCTGCAGGTGTAATAAAGGACATCTCAATCAACGGTAAAGAGCAAGATCAGTTCTGGATCTGGAAAACAGATAGCCGCTATACCGCAACTATCCCCGCAGACACCTCTGATGGAAAAAAAGAGCTGATCTTTAATGGATTGGATACTCTTGCAAGAATCTCGATCAATGGGAAGTTGCGTCTGACAACAAAGAATATGCATCGCTCATATCGTTTAGATATTTCATCTGAAATCTCATCCGGTCCGGTCGAGATTGAGATTGCTTTTAAGGCACCCCTGACCGATGCAGAGGAGAATGTCGAAAGCCTTGGGCTCTATCCCCGTCCCTACGACATGCCGTACAACTATCAACGAAAGATGGCCTGTAGTTACGGGTGGGATTGGGGTCCAATCACAATCTCGTCAGGCATTTGGAAGAAGATTGAAATCCATTCGTGGAGCGCTGCATATTGTGACAACGTTGCCATCACGCCTAATCTAGAGAACGGTATCCCTGTCTTTGACCTTGATGCCACAGTTGTATCCACCTCTGGTGGAATTTCGGCTCAACTGACTGTGACCTCCTCTAATTCAGGCGAGGTCGTTCTTAGTGAAAAGCTGGCAGTAACTAACAATAGAGTCTCTGGAAAATTCACTGTTCCTGACGCAAAGGTCTGGCACCCAAGAGGGCGCGGAGCCCAACCCCTGTATTTCGTTGAAATTTCACTTCTGGCAGAAGATGGAGAACTTCTCGAAAAATATAGCAAACGCGTGGGTTTCCGTAGCGTAGAAGTTGATGACTCCCCTACCCCTGATGGAAGAAATCTCTTCGCGATCAAAGTTAATGGAGAGCGACTTTGGATTCGAGGTGCCAACTGGATTCCAGATGATCCCTTTCCCACTCGAGTCTCAAAAGAGCGATACCAACAACGAATCAAAGATATGCTCGAAGTAAATATCAATGGAATTCGGGTATGGGGCGGCGGAATCTATGAGTCAGAAGATTTCTACAACTGCTGCGATGAAGAGGGCATTGTTGTTTGGCAAGACTTCCTCTTTGCCTGCGCCGCTTATCCAGAAACACCAGAGATGTTCGATGAAGTCGCAGCCGAAGTTGATGAGAATGTTCGTAGGCTCTCGGCTCATCCAAGTTTAGTGATCTGGTGTGGTGGAAATGAATGTTTGGAAGGATTCCAATATTGGGGATGGCAGCCGGATTTAGCGGGTAAACCGTGGGGTGAAACTTTTTACCGCTCGACAATCCCTCAAGCATTGCGAGCAGTGGATCAAACTCGTCCATTCATTCCTGGCTCTCCTTTCTCAACCCATAGTGATGATGTTCGAAACTTTAATTCAGGAACAAATCACATTTGGGATGTCTGGAATGAGACAGGTTATGAGAGATACGAGCAATATCAACCAGCATTTGCAGCTGAATTCGGATTCAATGGTCCTGGATCTTGGTCCATGCTCACTCAAGCAATTGGGAAAGATGATCTTGACTCAACGACCTCTGAAGTTGCCTATTACCAACGTGCCTTTGACGGCATGACAAAGATTGCATCAGGTTTGTCTCGAGAATTCGCCGTTCCGCCCACCACAGGACATGCGTGGTACTTTGCCGCTGCCCTGGACCAGGCGCGCGCTGTTGAGATTGGCCTCAAGCACTTCAGGAGTCTCTACGAAACATGTTCAGGTTCAATCCTGTGGCAATTCAACGACATGTGGCCGGCAATCAGCTGGGCTGTATTGGATTACACCGGATTTCGGAAGTTGGCATGGCATGCCATGAAAGCCGCATACCGCCCAAGGACTTTGATTATCGGTCGAGTTGATCAAGGCGCGCAAATCACATTACTCAACGATCACCCTGAACCGTGGAAGGCTGAGGTAGAACTCTTTCTCATAAACAAGTCAGGTGCCGTTGTAAATAAGCACTTCCTAAAGGTAGACCTTGATAGATACAGCGTGTTCCGTACGCCTGCTACCGAGATCTTCCCAGAGATAGCAGATGGTCAGTACGAAGGATTTATCCTCGCCAACTCTCAAGAGGTAAGAGCGGCTCGCCGGACAACCCTCAACCCAGCTAAGTACTCTCCAGCTCACGATCTCAAGGTATTTGCCAATATTTCTAACAACACTTTGAAGTTAGATGTGACTGCAAATACTTACATCCATGAACTGAGTGCTCTCCCTGAAATTTTCGCACTCGGAACTCAGGTGGATAAGCAGATTGTCTCTCTCCTACCTGGTGAAACACACACTTTTACCATCACTGGATCGTTGCCAGATTTGACTGCAATGGTTGAAAGCGCTGAAGATCTTCTGTGGTCCCACAATAGAGTGGTAAATCCATGACTACTGTTTCAATTGAATCCTTTGGTGCAAAGGCAGATGGAATTACCAATAATGCAAAGTCAATTCAATCTGCGATCGATCATGTTGCAAATTCTGGAGGTGGGCAAGTAATTGTCCCGGCGGGTACTTTTATCAGTGGAAGTTTGCAACTCAAGGCTAAGGTTGACCTCCATTTAAGTTCTGGTGCAATCCTCAAGGCAAGTGATAATTATGAAGATTACACATCTGAACATAATGTAAAGAATCTCACTGGAGGGTCTGTCGATGAATTTGTCCTGCCACAAAGGGCATTTATCGTGGGATACCAAGCCCATAATGCAGTCATCAGCGGTGATGGGATTATTGATGGCAATGCAGACGGGTTTATCGCAGAACGCGGACGCTACATTCATAGGATGCGTGGCCCAGTCGGAGGACGCGACCAATATTTAGAGCGACCATTTACCATCTTCATAATCGAGAGTCAGAGACTGACAATAAGAGATATCACAATCAAGGATCCTGCCTTCTGGGCTCTTCGCCTGACTGGCTGCAACTTTTCACTGATTGATTCAATTCGAATTGACACTGATTTGATGGTGCCAAATGCAGATGGAGTTGATATTGATCGCTGTCAAAATGTGCGTATAGTAAATTGTGAATTCATCACAGCAGACGATTGCATATCTCTCAAATCCTGCTCTCAAACAGCTCAGTATGGTGACGTCTCAAATATCATCATCTCCAATTGCATAATGACATCTACATCAGGTGCAATCACCTTGGGCACCGAATCCGTTGGAGACATAAAGAATGTGTTGGTTACCAACTGCATCGTTCGTGACTCCCATCGTGGTTTTGCTGTTCGTGCACGTGAAGGCGGAAAGATCTCTAATGTCCGATTTTCAGATTGCATAGTTCACACTCGCACTTTTAGCGATATGTGGTGGGGACACGGAGAAGCGCTCCACGTGACCGCATTTTCATGGGATGACCCTGACAAAGGTACTGATGGAAATATCGAGCGAACCTATGAGGGTTATGTAGAAAACATCATTTTCCAAGATATTTCTTGTGTGAGCGAGGCCGGGTTACTAACTTATGCCGCCCGCCCAGAGCTTATCAAACGCGTTACATACCGCAACATCGATCTAGTGATGAGTAAATCTTCTCGATGGCCCTCGCGAATTGACCTTCGGCCCAACGGAATAGAACCCGTTCTCAATCGCAAACACAATGCGTTCGAAGTTGTGAATGCATCCGATGTTGCGCTCATTGATTGCACTATCCACTGGAACAGCGCAGATCGCGATGAATACAACGGCGCTGTTCACGTTGAAAACTCTCCTGGGTTTGCGACTACAAATCTCGTAGAGCTTTAAGTGACTCTCAAGGAAGCCCAAACCTCGTACAGGGCCGATATTCAAGGGCTAAGAGCCATAGCGGTTCTATTAGTTATTTTTGGACATCTATTCCCTGAGTTACTACCAGGTGGATTTATTGGCGTAGATATCTTCTTTGTCATTTCCGGATATGTCATCACGCAACAGCTGCAGCACCTTTTGCAATCAGATCAACGCAATATTCTTCGTAGGTTCTATGCCCGGCGCTTGAGAAGGATTCTCATCCCTGCACTTATCGTCATTTTCACCACAGTGATCTGCGCGAAGATCCTTCTGGGGCCTATCTTCGCCTTTGATGCCGCAAATGATGGATTCTGGTCGACGATTTTTGCCGCGAATATTCATTTCGACTCTC
>JBEANF010000010.1:0-31369 GCA_041165585.1 Actinomycetota bacterium
ACCCTCGGAGGCGTCATGATTGGCTCAGTGACACTGGTGGCCATCCCTGAGATTGCCCTAGCGATAGCCAATCGCTATGGATCAGAGACGATCACTACAAACTTGCCAGGACTGTTGGTAAGCGCGTTATTGATCTTGACTGTCTTATTCGTACCGAATGGACCAGTTGAGCAGTTACACGCAAAGCGAGCGAAGAAAGGACATTCATCGCATAGCTTGATTGAAATAACAGTTCGAATTGGCAATAAGACATTGTCAACAAAGAATCACTAAGTAATACAGCAGTAAGAAAATCCCGTAAGGGCCCTCGATGGAAGGAAAGAGATGATCAGAATCAATCGTCGGAAGTTGATTACAACTTCCGCGGTGCTTGCAATCGCAGCGCTCACAGTGACAACTGTGCCTGCTCAAGCACTTAACCCACATATGGCCTCTGAGCCAGGCTTAACCGCGTCAACTATTAAGTTAGGTATGACTTCACCACTAACAGGAATTGCCGCCCCTGGCTATAGCAAGATCCCTGGTGCGATGAAGGCGTACTTCGATTACGTCAATGCCAACGGTGGAGTCAACGGCCGAAAGATTGTCTTTGTCTCCAAGGATGATCAGTACATCCCAACAACTGCTGTTGCGAAGGCTAATGAGTTAATTCTTCGTGACAAGGTCTTCGCATTAGTGGGAACACTGGGAACTGCCAGCACAAAGGCTCTTACCTCATCGACACAGCTTTCAAAGCGTGGAATCCCTTCACTCTTTGTAAATACAGGTTGGAGTGGCTTTGCCGATAAGAAGGCATACCCAACAACTTTCTCAATTCTCCCTTCCTATCAAATGGAAGCAAAGATCATGGCGAAGATGATCAAAGATAAATATGCAGGCAAGAAGCTTGCCTTGATTTATCAGGATGATGATTTTGGTCGCGATGCGCTAGCAGGATTTAAGACCGCTGGACTATCTTTTGATCTTGCAATTCCATATGCATCCGGCTCACAGGCTCTACCTGCAACCGGTGCTGGCTGGATTACTAAGTTGAAGGCTGCTAGCCCAGATGTCACTGTTATGTTCGGTGTCTCATCGGCGACAACAGCCCTGCTAGGTGCAGCAGCACAAGGTGGTTGGGTTGGAAAGACTCAATTTATTCTCGGCTCAGTTGGTGGAGATGCAACAACAATTGCAAATACCAGCAAGGCCCTTGTCCCACTTCTGACCGGTGCTAAGGGATTCTCTTTCGCACCTGCTCCAACAGATTCATCTGATGAATACATCAAGTTATTCCAGACAATCTATGCAGCAGCACAACCAAAGGAAACCTTTGACAACAACGTTGTTGCAGGCATGTCCAACGCATTCTTTACAGTGCAGGCCCTCAAAGCTGCCGGTCCAAATCTGACTCGTGCAGGTTTGATCAAAGTAATTGAGACAAAGGGAGCCTCGCTTCCAAATCCATTCCTAACTCCACTCGGATATTCAGCGACATCACACGTTGGTGCAACTGGATATTGGATCGGAACTTATGGACCAACTGGTGCACTGACACCTGACGGTGGCAAGTACACCGTTTACACAACCGATTCAGGTACAGGAGCTGTTGTTGAATCAACATACAAGCGTCCAGCGATGCCTGCGAAGGGACTCTAATAATGAAAATCTCACTCAAAGCTAGATTCGTTTCAGTTGCAGCAGTTGCTGCTCTTGCTGGAACTGTCGTAGTTGGCGCACCAACTGCAGCTAACGCTGCACCACAGTGTGCAACTGCTAACTTCGTAACTCAGTGTGCAGGTGCTGGCGCTGATGGCGCCCCTTACATGATGATTGCTGCTGCCAACTTCAACGGCACAGTATTCATCTGGTCACATGGCATCCGCCCTGCGATCAATATCCCGGCATCTCTTGCTCCGGTTGGTCCTTACACAATCACCAACGCAGCAGAGCCTGGACCATTAGCTTCATCTGGCGACCTCTCAGTAATCAATAAGTTGGTTGCTGCAGGTTACGGTGTAGCTGGATCTGGATATTCACGCCAGAGCATCAACACCACAGAAGCACTTGCTGCAAATAAGGAGTTGATTGCAACCTTCAAGACCAAGTTCCCAACAACCAAGACTGTTATCGCATGGGGTAACTCACTCGGTGCAATGCACTCACAGATGTTGGCTGAAAAGCATCCAGAGCTAGTCGATGGTGTGATCATGGGTTGCCCTGCGGCAAATCCAAGTGATGCACTTGTTTCCTACTTTGGTGATGCACTCTGGGGCTTCAAGGCGCTCTTTGATCCATCAATTAAGGTCGGCGGTTACTCAACCGATCCTGTTGTGCGACAGCAAGAACAACTTGCAAATATCGGCAAGGTCCTACTTGTCTTGAGCAAGCTCTCTGCTGGCCTAACAACGGGTGCGTGGCCAGATACTGCAAGCCCAGCCGGTAAGGCTCTGCAAGCAGCAGGCGTGCCTTCACGTTCTGCTCTGCTCACCGTTGGTTTGATGGCAGGAATTCCAACACGCAGCAAGCATGTTGATGGAACTTCAGGACCAACGGGTGCTGCAGAGACTTATCCATTGGCAATCGCTCCTGCAGTTGCAATTCTTGAAAATATGGGAACTGTTGGTGTTGCCGGCTCCCTTCTCATTGCAGATGGCGAGTTGCTCACTGGCGGAAAGGTCTACGACAACTCGAAGACTGATTACGCTGCACGCGTTGCAGCAGATGCTGATATCTACTCATTTGCACTCAGTGGAAACAATGCAGTCAATGCAATTATTGGCGCACTAGCTGCAACACCACGTGAAACTGCAGATCCAGCAGCAGTTGCAAAGATCCCAAGTGTCATCGGACTCAAGGGTGAGATCAAGAAGCCTACGATCATCTTCCAGTCAGAATCTGATGAATACACCCCAGCATCGATTGTCCAGTGGTATATCGATACTTATGGTGATCAGTATGCAGCCGAAAAGGCAAAGGCAATGGCTGATGCAAAGAAGTCACGTGCGTATTCAGCACCTATTAATAACTTGGTAACTTTATGGATCAAGACTGCTCCTAAGTACTCCACGTTCACTGCGGCTGGATCACCAGATCTCACAGCAGCAGTGGGTGCCGGAACAGGTCACTGCCTCTTCACGTCAGCACAGTGGTTGGCGGCAGCTAATCTCATGACTGAAACACTTGCAAATGGCAAGTTCCCTCTCGGCGGAAAGATTGCAACAATCGCTCGTAAGGCAGGCATGACATATGACAACAAGTTCCGAGTTCCTACCTTTAAGGCACTCGGATAAGCAGTTAAAGCAATAGACGAAAGGCCCTGGGAAACCAGGGCCTTTCGTCATCTACTACCCTTATGCATGATGAGTATTCGTGAAGTTGCAATTTTTCGCATCGCCAATGCGCAAGAGATGGCAGCACTCGGCGAGAAGGTTGCTCGCGCCTGTCGCCCTGGGGATTTAATTCTTCTCAATGGTCCACTGGGAGCGGGCAAGACTGTCTTTGTTCAGGGAATCGGCCGAGCACTTGGAATCGCAGATGTCACATCCCCTACCTTTGTTATCTCCCGAATTCATCATGGTGCAATGCCATTGATTCATGTTGATGTCTATCGATTATTGGAAACTGGTAATGCTGCACCTTATCTTGATGATCTCGATCTCGACTCTGTACGTGAAGATGGACTTACGGTCATTGAATGGGGAGGGGCAGAGTCAGCTCGCCTGAGCGAAGATCGGTTAGAAATTGACATTGATCGCACCAATGCTGAGAGAGTCGTAAGAATTAGAGCTGTGGGATCACGTTGGGATGGCATATCGCTATGACTACATCTTTAGTGATTGATACATCGACCGCCCGCACCATTGTTGGACTTGTGAAAGATGGAGAAGTTATCTGGCAGGGCTTTCATCACGGTGCAACCGATCACGGAAACGCTGTTGCCGATCTTGTAAAGCAATCGCTCACCAAAGGCGTAAACCCAGATCGAGTGGTAGTTGGAATGGGACCTGGCCCATTTACCGGTCTGCGTGTTGGAATTGCTTTCGCCCGCGCATTTGCCGCAGCTCGCACTATTGAAGTTCTCGGCATCTGTTCGCTAGATGCAATTGTGGTAGATCAGAATGAATACACGGTAGCAATAGATGCCCGCCGTAAAGAGATTTACTGGGCCAGATATAAATCAGGAATTCGTGTGGAAGGACCTGCTGTTAACTTTCCGGCAGATGTTGAAGGCTACATTATCGATCGATTCCCGGATATCTTGCGCATGGTAGAACTTTCGCAGAGAGAAAATGTGCGAGAGCCTTTCTATCTACGCCGCCCTGATGCGGTAGCAACGGTAGATCGCATATGACAATCACTTACCGTTCCATGATTCCACTAGATATTCCAGTCGTTGCATCTCTTGAAAAAGAGATTTTCAAAGACGATCCATGGTCTGTTGGGCAATTCAAGGAAGAGATTTCCAATAACGGAATCACTCGCCACTATCTCGTAGCCTGCGCGAGTGATCATCACATCATTGGATGGGCTGGTGCCATGTGTCCGCAAGAGGGCTCTGATACCGATGTTCTCACTATCGCGGTAGACCCAGATTATCGCCTGCGTGGAATAGCCCGCCATATGCTCACCTCCTTAATTGACTGGGCGTATACAAAAAACTCTCCATCAATATTTTTAGAGGTAGAGAAAAATAATCAACCGGCTCAAGCGCTCTATATTTCAGAGGGTTTTGAAGTGATTTCAGAGCGTAAGGATTACTACGGTGCCGGCATCGATGCGCTTGTAATGTCCAAGGAGCTCAAATGAGAGGGCCGCTAGTTCTTGGGATTGAGACTTCATGCGATGAGACTGCAATTGGAATCGTCTCGGGCCGCACGCTTTTGGCAAATGTCATAGCATCGAGCGTTGATGAGCATGCGCGATTTGGTGGTGTGGTGCCAGAGATTGCAAGCCGCGCACATTTAGAGGCAATCCAACCCGCACTTAAGCAGGCCCTACAGGACGCAGGCGTTACTCTAAAAGATATTGATGCAGTTGCAGTTACTGCCGGTCCCGGATTAATCGGTGCCTTATTGGTGGGCACATCAACGGCTGCCGGATTGGCGCTTGGTCTCGGTCGACCAATTTACGCAGTCAACCATTTAGCTGCACATATCAGCGTCGATTACTTAACACATACCAATCCGGTTGAACCAACTATTGCTTTGTTAGTCAGTGGTGGGCATTCTTCACTACTGCAAATCGATGACATTACACATTCGATTACCAAACTCGGTGCCACGATGGATGATGCAGCAGGTGAAGCTTTCGACAAGATCGCACGAATTATGGATCTAGATTTTCCAGGAGGACCTGCTATCGATCGCACCGCACGTGATGGCAGTGCAATTGCAATTGATTTCCCACGCGGACTGACAACTTCAGATGATTGGAGAGTTCGCCCTTACGATTTTTCATTCTCAGGTTTAAAGACGGCAGTTGCCCGATATTTAGAGGCAACGCCGAATTACGCAAAGGCCGATGTTGCAGCATCGTTTCAGGAAGCAGTCGTTGATGTCTTGCTACAAAAAGCGCTGCGAGCCTGCACAGAATCTGGAATCAATCGCTTGGTGATCGCAGGCGGAGTTGCAGCAAACTCACGTTTGCGTCACGTTGCCCAGGAGCGTTGCGAGCGCGCCGGAATCACCGTGGCCATCCCATCCCCGGATTTATGTACCGATAACGGAGCGATGGTGGCATCCCTGGGTGCGCTTATGGTCGCTGCCGGCCGCCCAGCCAGCCCGCTGGCCTTCGATGCCAGCTCATCCATGGCCGTGGAGAGCATCAGCCTCTAGCCCTCGCTCGATTTGCGAGCCACTGATCCCTTGCCTAGTCTTAGCGTTAGCACTCTCGACCTCACACTGCTAATAGCAAAAGGAGTTACATCATGGCCGTTTCAATTAAGCCACTTGAAGACCGTATCGTTGTAAAGACCAACGAGGCTGAGACAACTACAGCATCAGGTCTGGTTATCCCAGATACCGCCAAGGAGAAGCCACAGGAAGGTGTAGTACTCGCAGTCGGCCCAGGCCGCTTCGATGATGGCGTTCGCGTTCCAATGGATGTCAAGGTTGGCGATGTCGTTCTCTACAGCAAGTACGGCGGAACAGAAGTTAAGTACAACAGCGAGGAGTACCTCGTACTCTCAGCTCGCGACATCCTCGCAGTAATCGAGCGATAAACGATGGGCAAAATTCTAGATTTCGATGAGCATGCTCGTCGTGCGATGGAGCGCGGAGTAAATATCCTCGCAGATACCGTCAAAGTAACACTGGGTCCTAAGGGTCGAAACGTAGTGATCGCCAAGTCATTTGGCGCACCAGTAATTACCAACGATGGCGTCACCATTGCAAAAGAGATTGAACTATCAGATCCAGCTGAGAACATGGGCGCACAGCTTGTGAAGGAAGTTGCAACAAAGACAAACGATGTTGCAGGTGACGGAACAACGACTGCGACCGTATTGGCACAGGCTATGGTCAAGGAAGGTCTTCGCAACCTTGCCGCCGGTGCTCAGCCAATGGATCTCAAGCTGGGAATCGAAGCAGCCGTTGAGGCTGTCTCAAAGAAGCTCCACGAAATTGCAACCCCTGTAAATGATCGTGTTCAGATTGCAGATGTAGCAACTATTTCAGCTAAGGATCGCACCATCGGAGATCTCATCGCAGAAGCGATGGATAAGGTCGGAAAAGATGGAGTAATCACAGTAGAAGAAGCATCAACTGCTTCCGTTGAACTCGAATTTACTGAAGGTATGCAGTTCGATAAGGGCTATATCTCACCTTACTTTGTCACCGACCAAGATCGCATGGAGTCAGTATTAGACGATGCTTATATCTTGATCTCAGGAAATAAGATTTCAGCACTTGCTGAACTGCTTCCAATCCTGGAAAAAGTTTCACAAGCTGGTAAGCCACTCTTGATCATCGCAGAAGATGTTGAAGGTGAAGCGCTTTCAACTCTGGTTGTAAACCGCATGCGCGGAGTATTTACATCAGCAGCTGTTAAGGCTCCTGGCTTTGGAGATCGTCGTAAGGCGATGTTGCAAGATATTGCAATCTTGACTGGCGGACAGGTGATCTCAAGTGAGATCGGAATGAAGCTTGATCAGGTTAACCTGACAGATCTTGGCCGCGCTCGCCGCATCGTAATCACAAAGGATGCAACAACAATCGTTGATGGAGCAGGGGATAAGGCAGCAGTTGCAGCCCGCGTCACTGAGATCCGCAACGAGATTGCAACATCTGATTCCGATTGGGATAAGGAGAAGTTGCAGGAGCGTGTTGCAAAGCTTTCCGGTGGCGTCTGTGTCATCAAGGTTGGTGCACATACCGAAGTCGAACTCAAGGAGAAGAAACTTCGCCTTGAGGATGCCATCTCTGCTACCCGTGCGGCAGTTGAAGAAGGCATTGTGATCGGCGGAGGTGCAGCACTTGTGCACGCAGCCGACGCGCTCGAAGGTGACCTCGGGTTTAGCGGAGATAAGGCAGTCGGTGTTCGTCTTGTTCGCAAGGCATGCGATGAGCCACTTCGTTGGATTGCAGAGAACGCAGGCCTTGAAGGCTTCGTCGTCGTTGCAAAGGTTCGTGCACTTAAAGTTAACGAAGGCTTTAACGCAGCAACTGACGCATATGGTGATCTTGCTAAAGATGGCGTTATCGATCCAGTGAAGGTGACTCGTTCAGCACTTGCTAACGCAGCCTCAATCGCTGCCATGTTCATCACAACCGAGGCTCTTGTCTACGAGCGCCCGGCAGATGAAGAACCAGCAGCTGCGGGCCATGGCCACTCACATGGACCTGGCGGTCACAGCCACTAGTTCATGAGTGGTTCATAAATTCAGCCACTAAGTTCCTTAGATTCGTAAACGAGAAAACCCCCGCGGAAGGAGTGCGGGGGTTTTCTCGTTAGAGGAGGAGAAATGAAATCAACTTGCGTGCGAAATCTCTTTCTCTGCAACAATCGATGCAGGAATTGTGAGAGGTGTGACGCCTTGGCGCTCAAGGATGATCGCGCGGTCATCCTCTGACAGACCGCCCCAAATTCCATAAGGCTCTTGTACTGCCAGCGCGTGTGCACGGCATGCTGCAATAACTGGACAGGTTGCGCAGACAGCCTTGGCGGCATTCTCGCGATTACGTCGACGTGGACCGCGTTCTCCATCGGGATGGAAGAACATCTCTGGATCGAGATTGCGGCATGCGCCTTGGTATTGCCACTCCCACTCTTCCATTACAGGAATAGGTAAGCGTGAAATCTCAGCCATCTCTTAACTCCTTTGCTTTCCCGTCGGTACCCCTACGGTACAACCGTTTCATAGGTTGTTCAAGTACCTATCGCTTCAAACACGCTTCAGGGGCAGAAAATTCCCGCATGTCGGTTAATTTCAAGTGGTGAGATGTCCCACTAGGGGCCACGATTAGCCCATGACCCCCTCACAGCAGCCTCAGAGAGCCCCAGAAGAGCTCCTCACGGTCGCTGCGGTGGCTCGCCGGATTGGAGTCGCCCCCGCAACCCTTCGGACCTGGGCACGCCGTTATGGAATCGGCCCTTCAAGCCACGAAGCAGGATCTCATCGAAAGTACTGCCCGGCAGATTTAGCAAAGCTGACAGTGATGCGTCGCTTGATTAGCGCCGGTGTTGCACCAGCAGATGCCGCCGAACAAGCAAAGGCACATGAAGGCGAGGTTGTAATCGAAGAGATTGCATCCCTATGTCGTGAATGTGATGAGACGATCAACGCAATTCTGAATGCGGTCAATGCTTTAGATTCGCTCTTTGTTGAAACAATGCTGCGCAATGAAATTGCCGAGAATGGAATTATCAGTGCCTGGCAAGATGTTTTCGTGCCCGTGCTTCGTCAAATCGGAAGTGAATGGGAAACGTCTGGCAAAGGTGTTGAAATCGAACACATGCTCACCGAAATCTTAAAGCGCGTCTTGCGCGAATCTGCTGCCGAAATTGTGGTGCCAGTAAATGCACGCCCTGTCTTGTTAGCCTCAGTAGGCGAAGAACTTCACTCACTTGCACTCCATGCTCTTGCTGCTGCGCTTGCAGAACGTGGCATCGAGACACACTTCCTGGGTGCACGTACTCCTGCAGAGGCGCTGGAAGCGATGGTCACGCGATTTGCTCCTCCTGCAGTTTTTCTTTGGGCACAACTTCCAGTGCATGGGGATCCAAAGATTGTTTCGGGCCTTCCAACAGTTCGCCCCGCACCTCGCATAATCATCGGTGGCCCCGGTTGGAATCCAGAAGAGTGCCCTAACGCCCACTTCGTAGGCTCGCTTTCGCTAGCGGTAGACGAGATTGAGATGGCAGTTGGGGCTTAAGCCCACCGATAGACTTATCGCCATGAGCGAGCACGACAAGGTCACAATGCTTGGCCTGACCTATGACGATGTCCTCCTCCTGCCTGATGCCTCAGATGTCGTTCCCAGTGAAGTAAATACCTCCACCTGGCTTACTCGGAATATTTCTTTAGCAGTTCCACTTGCCTCATCTGCAATGGATACCGTCACCGAATCAGCCATGGGTATTGCTATGGCAAAGGCTGGCGGAATTGGAATTATTCACCGTAACTTTTCCATCGAAGATCAAGTCACCCACGTCAAACTTGTTAAAAATGTCGGACTCGCCGGGGCTGCTGTTGGTGTTGGTGATGATGGGTATGCCCGTGCACAGGCATTGATTGAGGCAGGTGTTGATGTGGTTGTTGTAGATACCGCTCACGGACATCATCGTGCCGTGCTGGAGGCGATCGAGCGCATTAAGAAGTTTTCACTCACCACTGAAATTATCGGTGGCAACATCGCAACACGCGCAGGTGCACAGGCGTTGATTAATGCTGGAGCAGATTCAGTCAAAGTTGGAGTTGGCCCAGGATCAATTTGTACAACTCGTGTTGTTGCAGGAGTTGGTGTTCCGCAAGTAACTGCGATTATGGAGGCAGCCAAGGCTTGCAACAAGGCGGGCATTCCATTAATAGCCGATGGTGGGTTGCAATATTCGGGAGATATCGTCAAAGCAATTGTTGCAGGTGCTCACTCTGTCATGCTCGGTTCGCTGCTTGCTGGCTGTGATGAATCACCAGGTGAACTCATTGAAATCGATGGTCGCAAATACAAGGCATATCGCGGAATGGGTTCTCTTGGCGCGATGCAATCTCGTGGTGAGCAGAAGTCTTATTCCAAAGATCGTTATATGCAAGATGATGTATTAAGCGAAGATAAATTGGTTCCTGAAGGAATTGAAGGAAAGGTTGCCTATCGCGGCCCCGTTGCTGAAGTTGTACATCAACTCGTTGGTGGATTGCGCAGCGGTATGGGTTATGCCGGAGCGCCAGATATCGAAACACTGCGCCGTGACGGCCACCTTATTCAAATCACATCTGCCGGTCTGCAAGAGAGCCATCCTCACGATGTGCTCCATGTCGCCGATGCACCTAATTACATAAAGGCCAAGTAAGGAGAGCGCTCATGGATATCGAAATCGCCCCCGGAAAACGCGCTCGCCAGGCTTACTCATTCGATGACATCGCCATCGTGCCAAGCCGTCGTACCCGTGACCCAGAAGATGTTTCAACATCATGGCAGATTGATGCCTACAAATTTGATCTTCCCATGTTGGCAGCTCCAATGGACTCAGTCGTCTCACCTGAGACAGCAATTGAAATCGGTCGCCTCGGTGGTCTTGGTGTTCTCAACCTCGAAGGTCTCTGGACTCGCTATGAAGATCCTCGTATTCCGCTGGGTGAAATCGCATCCATGCCCGATAAGCATGCCACTCGGCGTATGCAGGAGATCTATAGCGCACCGATTCGCCCCGAATTACTTAAAGAGCGCATTAAAACTATTCGCGATGCTGGCGTCACTGTCGCAGCATCTCTTTCACCACAACGCACCGCAGAACTTCACAAGGCAGTTATCTCAGCTGGTGTTGATATCTTCGTCATTCGCGGAACAACGGTTTCAGCAGAGCACGTTGCCTCAGAGCGTGAAGCACTTAACCTCAAGAAATTTATCTATGAACTCGATGTTCCCGTCATTGTTGGTGGCGTTGCCACCACAACCGGTGCGCTGCATTTGATGCGCGCTGGAGCTGCAGGTGTACTAGTTGGATTTGGTGGGGGAGCAGCCCACACAACGCGCAAAGTCTTGGGAATTGAAGTGCCGATGGCATCTGCGGTCGCAGAAGTTGCCGCAGCTCGTCGTGAATACCTAGATGAATCAGGTGGACGTTATGTTCATGTGATAGCAGATGGTGCAGTCGGACGCTCTGGCGATATTGCAAAGGCGATTGCGATGGGCGCAGATGCTGTGATGATGGGATCACCACTTGCTAAAGCAACGCAGGCGCCAGGACTTGGATGGCATTGGGGATCAGAGGCTCACCATGGACAACTGCCGCGCGGTGAACGTGTAAACGTTGGCACAGTCGGAACGCTTGAAGAGATTCTGCTCGGTCCATCCCATAGCGCAGATGGATCTATGAATCTCTTTGGAGCGCTACGTCGCTCAATGGCCACCTGCGGATATTCAGATGTGAAATCTTTCCAACGGGTAGAGGTGCTTATCCACCATGGCAAGTAACGTCACACACGGTGGCGTTTTAGTCGTCGATTTTGGAGCACAGTACGCACAGCTGATTGCTCGGCGAGTGCGCGAAGCTCATGTTTACTCTGAACTTGTTCCGCATTCAATTACAGCTGCTCAAGTTCAAGAAAAGAAGCCCGCCGCAATTATTCTCTCGGGTGGACCATCGAGCGTTTATGCAGAAAGCGCTCCGAAATTTGATTCTTCGATTTTAACCCTTGGTATTCCCGTCTTTGGCATCTGTTACGGCTTTCAAGCGATGGCGCAGGGTTTAGGTGGAGTTGTTACTCAGACAGGAAAATCTGAATACGGGCGTACAGATTTAACGGCACAGAGTTCATCTAAAGTTTTTTCATCTCTTCCAGATTTACAGAAGGTGTGGATGTCACATGGTGATGCAGTCACTACTGCACCTCCAGGTTTTTCGGTAACTGCATCGACTTCAGATACAGCCATTGCCGCTTTTGAGGATGAAACTGGTCTGCTAGCGGGTGTGCAATTCCACCCCGAAGTTCTCCATTCCGAACATGGTCAGGCAATACTAGAAAATTGGTTGATCAATATTGCCAAGTGCCCTACTACTTGGACTACTGCAAATATTGCAGCCGATGAGATTGAAAAGGCGCGCACCGTAATCGGGGGTAAGCGAGTGATCTGCGGGCTTTCAGGTGGCGTTGACTCCGCAGTTGCTGCAGCCATTATCCAAAAAGCAGTCGGTGAACAACTTACCTGCGTATTTGTCGATCATGGATTACTTCGCAGCGGTGAATCAGAACAGGTACAGCGTGACTTTGTAGCCTCCACCGGTGTGCAGCTTGTAGTTGTCGATGCTGTCGATCAATTCCTAAACGCTCTCAAAGGTGTGAGCGATCCAGAAGAGAAGCGCAAAATTATTGGTCGCGAATTTATCCGCTCCTTTGAAAAAGCTGCGCGCGACATTGCAGCCGGTGGAGATGTCGAGTTCTTAGTGCAAGGAACTCTCTATCCCGATGTCGTTGAATCAGGTGGAGGTTCAGGAACTGCAAATATCAAATCCCATCACAACGTTGGTGGCCTGCCTGATGATTTGAAGTTTGCTCTAGTTGAACCGTTGCGCACACTCTTTAAAGATGAAGTGCGCCAAGTCGGACTTGAATTGGGGTTGCCGGAAGAGATTATTTGGCGCCAACCATTTCCCGGTCCTGGCCTTGGAATTCGAATCATTGGAGAGGTCACGAAAGAGCGCTTAGATCTATTGCGAAAAGCTGATGTGATTGCCCGTGCAGAACTCAAAGCGGCCGGGCTAGATCGCTCAATCTGGCAATGTCCAGTAGTTCTCTTGGCCGATGTGCGCAGCGTCGGAGTCCAGGGCGATGGCCGTACCTACGGCCACCCAATAGTTTTACGTCCTGTTTCAAGCGAAGATGCGATGACTGCCGATTGGTCCCGAATTCCATATGAGGTACTTGAAAAGATTTCAACGCGAATTACCAATGAAGTTAAGGGTGTAAATCGCGTGGTGCTGGACATTACATCGAAGCCACCTGCAACAATTGAGTGGGAGTAAAACATGAAAAAATTTATCGTCGTAGTGACAACTCTAACGCTGCTTGCGGGATCAGCAGTTCCAGTAATTGCTGCTGAACGTCCAACATCGGTTGCCTCATGCAAAAAAACAAATGCAAAACCTCATGTACCAGCCACTCTCAAGCAACCCACTGCGCCAGCAAAGAAAATTCCATCAACAATTTCATTCAAGACAAATTGTGGAACGATTCGGGCGACTTTGCTTACAAAACGCGCACCTCAAACTTCTACCAATATTGCATATCTAGCAAATGCAAAATACTTTGATGGCAGCATCTGTCATCGATTAACGACATCTGGTCTCTATGTTCTCCAGTGTGGAGATCCCACCGCACAAGGTGCTGGCAGCCCTGGAGGTTGGGTTGGTTATAAGGAAGAGAATTTGCCAAAGGCTGGTCCAAAGAATTACCCCGCAGGTACTTTGGCTATGGCAAATAGCGGTCCAGGCACAAATGGCAGCCAATTCTTTATCGTCTATGCAGATACACAACTTGGCCCTGATTACACGATATTTGGTCGTGTCACATCGGGCCTTGATATTGTCAAGAAGATTGCAGAAGTCGGCGCATACAAAGTGCAATCAGATGGTCAGGCATATTACGCACCAGATGGCTTTCCCATCCAACTCATAGCAATTGAAAGTGCCAGCGCAAAATAATCTTAATTTGTATTAATGATCTTAAAAGCTTCAGCGATACGACCTTCGGGCAATCCACCCAAACCTGCATTGCGTTGACCCCATTCACGCACCATCTTCTCTAGCTCTTTGTTGTGAGCTGTTTGAGAAACATGGCTATGGAGTGCTGCCATCTTCAGATCAAAGGTATCGGTGATATCAACAAAGTGATCAGGGTGGGGAAAGCCCATCATCCACACTTCCTTAACGCGCCATGGTGCAAGGCCTTCGTTTTCGAGTAAGTCTGTAAACGCAAAAGGATTTCGCGCATCTGGATAGACGGCCTGTATTGCTGCTTCACCTGCAGCTAAGTGATCGGGATGGCTGGCACCAATGCGCTCCCAATTTCGTTCAGGTGATTGGCAGAGCATGCGATCAGGTTTGGAGATGCGAATTTGGCGAACTAAATCTTTACGCAGTGCCAAAGTCGGTTCAAGGTGCCCATCAACATAATTCAGGAAGGTGATATCTGTGACGCCTACTGCTGCGCCCGCAGCACGTTGTTCGCGTTGACGAACTGCCGGCATCTCCTCTTTGGAGTAACCCGACTCTTCTCCACCTTGATCACCATTGGTGCAGAAGACATATGAGACGTTAATTCCCGCTTTGACCCATTTAGCGATCGTGCCGCTTGCTCCGAAATCTGAGTCATCTGGGTGTGCATTGATGACTAATACACGCGAGATTTCTGAATCGTTAAGAGGCTCCATGTTGGCCGATCCTAATAGACTCCCGCGCATGAACGAAATGGCAACGCCTGCGCAGACCTTATTAGAGGGTCTTAATCCTGCACAGCAGGCAGCTGTTATTCACTCAGGTGGTCCACTCCTTGTTGTCGCAGGAGCGGGATCTGGAAAGACTCGAGTTCTTACTCGACGTATTGCATATCTGATGGCAGCACGTGGCGTTCGTCCCTATGAAATCTTGGCAATTACATTTACTAATAAAGCAGCTGGTGAGATGAAAGAACGTGTGACAGAACTTGTGGGCCCTATCGCACAATCCATGTGGGTCTCGACCTTTCACTCGGCATGCGTGCGCTTACTTCGCCTAGAAGCCCATCGTCTCGGTTTTGCAAATTCATTTAGCATCTATGACTCCGCAGATTCACTGCGTTTAATCACTATCGTTGCCAAAGAACTCAACCTTGATCCCAAGCGATATCCTGCCCGGCAATTTCAAGCGATGATTTCAAATGCCAAGAACGAGTTGATGGGGCCGCAAGATTATCTCCACGCAACCACTAATCAATTTGAACAGGTTGTTGCCGATCTTTATACCGTCTATCAAAAGCGGTTACAGGCTGCCAACGCTATGGATTTTGATGACTTAATCCTCAATACGGTCAAAGTGATTCAACGTTTTCCTGAAGCAAAGGCCCGCATACGTTCGCGCTTTAAACATATTCTTGTTGACGAATATCAGGATACAAACCATGCCCAGTACATCTTGGTGCGCGAACTTACCGGTACCAGTGATGAAGGGCTTGCACCCGCAGAACTCTGCGTAGTAGGCGATGCCGATCAATCAATCTACGGCTTCCGCGGTGCAACCATTCGCAATATTTTGCAATTCGAACTCGACTACCCAAATGCCACCACGGTACTGCTCGAACAGAATTATCGTTCGACCCAGAATATTCTCAACGCCGCCAATGCGGTCATTACCAAGAACTCATCTCGGAAAGAGAAGAATCTTTGGTCTGATTCTGGGGCAGGCGCACCCTTGGTTGGTTACGTTGCCGAGTCTGAACATGATGAAGCTGAGTTTGTAAAAGATGAGATCCGATCACTGCAACGCAACGGAATCTCCGAACCTGGAGATACGGCAATCTTCTATCGCACCAACGCGCAATCTCGTGTCTTTGAGGAAGTCTTTATGCGAGCGGCCCTTCCCTACAAAGTTGTTGGCGGACTACGTTTCTACGAACGTAAAGAGGTGAAGGATCTTCTTGCATATCTGCGGGTGCTGGCTAACCTCGAAGATGAAATCTCTTTGCGTCGCATTATCAATGTGCCAAAACGTGGCATCGGAGATCGAGCGCTCGAAGAGGTAGATCGCTTTGCTGCAATGCAAGGAATCTCATTCTGGCAGGGACTCAATCGCTGTTCGCAGGCGCAAGAAATCCCATCACGTGCGGCAGGTTCGATTCTGCAATTTGTATCGATGATGACTGCTCTGGCTGTGCTGGTTGAGGCAAAGACCAAACCATCTGTGATTATCGAGGCCATCCTTGAACAATCTGGTCTATTGACCGAACTTGAAGCAAGTACCGATCCTCAGGATGAAGTGCGTGTTGAAAACTTGAAGGAGCTTGTTGCAGTTGCGATGGAGTATGAAGAACGCCCCTTTGAAGCACTTGCCGAGGATGAAGAAATTTCACTCTCAGGTTTCTTAGAAAAAGTTGCCCTTGTCGCAGATGCTGATGAGATTCCAGATGGTGAAGATCATGGTGGCGTTGTCACGCTTATGACTCTTCACACTGCAAAGGGTCTGGAATTCCCAACCGTATTCCTAACGGGAATGGAAGATGGAATTTTCCCTCATTCACGAACTTTTGATGACAAAGATGAAATTGAAGAAGAGCGACGACTTGCATATGTTGGTTTAACTCGTGCCGAAGAACGACTCTATATTTCGCGCGCCGAGTATCGCACCTCGTGGGGTGCACCAAATTACAATCTGCCATCACGATTCCTTGATGAAATTCCAGACGATTTAATTGAATGGCGAAACTCTGGTCGCTCAACATTTTCATCGTCATCATCACAGGTGCGCACATCGCGTGTGGCATCTGCGCCACCTCCACGAGCTACTGGCAAGCAAAGCAGTGCGATGGTCTTGGCCGTTGGTGAACGTGTGTCACATGACACATTCGGTCTGGGCACAGTTGTCGCCGTCGCCGGTGAGGGAGATAAGTCAGAGGCCACCATCGACTTCGGAGATTATGGGCAAAAGCGCCTACTGCTGCGCTACGCGCCGGTCGAGAAGCTCTAACGCGGGCTCTAAGATGGGGCCATTGATTATTTGTGCCAGCCGCACCTATCAGTACCCGACAATGAAGGAGTCGTTTAGTGGATCTCTTTGAATATCAGGCTCGCGATCTCTTTGAAAAGCACGGGGTACCCGTACTTGCCGGAGCAGTTGCCACTACAGCAGATGAAGCATATGTAGCAGCTTCAAGGATGGGTGGACGCGTAGTTGTCAAAGCTCAGGTCAAAGTTGGTGGACGTGGCAAAGCCGGCGGCGTAAAGGTTGCAGAGAATGCCGAAGAAGCACGCGAGAAAGCAGCTGCAATTCTTGGTATGGATATCAAAGGACACACAGTTCATCAAGTGATGATCGCCCAGGCCGCACCGATTGATTCAGAGTATTACTTAGCAATTTTGCTTGATCGCTCAAACCGTACATTCCTAGTGATGGCATCAGTTGCAGGTGGAATGGATATCGAAGAAGTAGCAAAGACAGCGCCTGAAAAGTTAGCAAAGGTGCCAGTTTCGACAGTTGATGGAATTTCACTTGCAAAAGCTAAAGATATTGTCGCCAAGGCAGCATTTCCTCAGGATGTGGCAGATCAAGTCGCTGATGTATTGGTAAAGCTTTGGGAGACATTCTCTTCAGAAGACGCAACTCTGGTTGAAGTCAATCCACTGGTTAAGACCAGTGATGGAAAAGTTGTCGCACTTGATGGAAAAGTTTCACTCGATGAGAACGCAGATTTCCGTCAGCCAGATCACGAAGCTCTTGTTGATCACAGCGCAACGAATCCGCTAGAGGCGCTAGCTAAAGAGAAGGGCCTCAATTACGTAAAGCTCGAAGGTCAGGTTGGAATTATCGGAAATGGTGCCGGTCTTGTGATGAGCACACTCGATGTCGTTGCATACGCTGGCGAAAAATTCGGCGGAATGCGCCCTGCTAACTTTCTCGATATTGGCGGCGGAGCCTCAGCTCAGGTTATGGCAGATGGCCTCTCCATTATTCTCGGCGATAAGGATGTAAAGAGCGTATTTGTTAATGTCTTCGGTGGAATCACGGCATGTGATGCAGTTGCTAACGGAATCGTTGCAGCTTTGGAAACGCTAGGGACCACAGCCACCAAGCCGATCGTTGTGCGCCTTGATGGCAACAATGTTGAAGAAGGACGTGCAATTTTAAATGCAGCCAACCACCCACTGGTAGAGCAGCTCGACACAATGGATGGAGCAGCATCACGCGCTGCAGAATTGGCGGCGAAGTAAATGGCAATCTTCATCAATAAATCAAGCAAAGTAATCGTTCAGGGAATGACTGGTTCTGAAGGAACCAAGCACACCCGTCGCATGCTCGCATCAGGTACCGCAGTTGTTGGTGGAGTAACACCGGGCAAGGGTGGACAGAGCGTTGATATTGATGGTCATACTCTTCCAGTCTTTAACACTGTCGCTGAAGCGATGGCGGCGACAGGGGCTAACACATCAGTTGTATTTGTGCCACCAAAGTTTGCAAAAGCTGCCGTTATTGACGCTGTAGATTCCACGATGCCATTGGTGGTTGTAATCACCGAGGGAATCCCAGTTCATGATTCGGCCTTCTTCTATACCTACGCCCAAGTTAAGGGCACCACACAGATCATCGGACCGAACTGTCCAGGTTTGATTAGCCCAGGTAAATCAAATGTTGGAATCATTCCCGCCAACATCACTGGCGCCGGTCCGATTGGACTTGTATCAAAGTCGGGAACCCTTACCTATCAGATGATGTACGAACTTCGGGATATCGGATTTAGTACAGCAGTCGGTATTGGTGGAGATCCAGTAATTGGCACAACACATATTGATTGCTTGCGTGCATTCCAAGATGATCCAGAGACCACAGCAATTGTGATGATCGGTGAAATCGGTGGAGATGCTGAAGAGCGTGCGGCAGCATTTATCGCAGAGTATGTAACAAAGCCAGTAGTTGGCTATATTGCAGGATTTACAGCTCCAGAAGGAAAGACAATGGGACATGCTGGTGCAATTGTCTCTGGCTCATCTGGAACTGCTGTTGCCAAGAAAGATGCGCTCGAAGCAGCAGGTGTAAAGGTAGGTCAAACTCCAAGTGAAACTGCGCGCTTCATGCGCGCCATACTCGGTCGCTAATCTCTAATGTTGCAACGCGTCCTCGGGGTCACGTTTGCACAAGCCCTGCGTAGCGTTGCCAGCTTTCTCTTACCACTGGCATTTATCACTCTTATTGCTTGGGCAACTGCTGGAAGTGCTTCGGGAACGACCTCAGATCCGATACGTGCAGCAATGTGGATCTGGCTAGGTGCACATCACGTTCACTTTGATTTGACGCTCTCACCTTCTGGAGCAGCTGGATATCTCTCCTATCTTCCGCTTGGAGGATTGGTATTACCGATAGTTGCGCTGCGATCGGGCTTTAAACGCGTCATCACAAAGTTAGATGGTGAATACTCAACCCTGACTGGAATCAGACTCTTCTTCTCACTTTTTTACGCAACCCTCGCCTCACTCATTGCACTCTATTCATCATCAACTGCAGTCACGCCATTGTGGTGGATGGCAGCAATCTTGGCCTTTCTGATCGCTTTTGGCAGTTCCTTCATCGCAGATCTCAGCATCACACTGGCGGCTCCGGTCATTGTCGCTCTGCGCTTAGTGGCTCTCATGCTGGCAATTGGTTTTCTCATCTTTGCAATCTCATTCTTTATCAATTTTGAGACATCCACACTCATTACAAGAGTTCTTGCACCGGGTATTTTTGGTTCACTTTTACTGACATTTCTTAATCTGCTCTATCTTCCGAATGCTGCGATCGCTGCACTTTCGTATCTCAGTGGCGCCGGAATTGCTGTCGGTGCCGGAACGCATCTCTCACCATTGACACAAGATGTGGGCCAGATTCCAGCAATCCCGTTACTTGCCGCCCTTCCAACGCAATCCAATAAATGGTTGCTGCTCTTCGCGCTTGTATTTATCGCCCTCGGTGGACTACTAAGTTTCTGGACTATTTCTTTGCAAACACGCGCGTTGTGGCAGAGCTACTTTCTCGTATTAATCTCGCTCACATTACTGGCCTATTTTGCGGGCGGCTCACTTATCACCGATGCCATGGGTGCAGTCGGAGTCTCAATTTGGCAATTCTTGCTCGCAGTCGGTAGCCAACTTTTACTTGGCATCCTGGCCTTTACCTTTATTCCTCGGCTAAAGATTTTTAATCGATGAGAAGGATTGCAATCCTGGCATCAGGTAGCGGGACTCTGGCAGAGGCAATATTTGAAGCCGTAGCTGATAATAGACTTGAATGTTCAATACATGCACTCATTTGCGATAAACCAGGTGCGGCGGTCATAGATCGAGCACAGATTCATAACGTCCCAGTTCATCTTCACCCCATGAAAAGTGATCGTGTATTGTGGAATACCGAGCTATTGCATTTACTGCAATCAATGAATCTCGATCTAATCGTCAGTGCAGGATTTATGCGCATACTTGATCAAAAAATTACTTCAACGTTACCAATTATCAATTGCCATCCCTCACTGTTACCGGCATTTCCGGGAGCTCATGCGGTGCGTGATGCCCTTGCTGCAGGCGTTACCCACACAGGCACCACAATTCACTGGGTCGATGCTGGAGTGGATACGGGAGAGATCATCGCGCAGGAAGGGCTCGACATTCACCCTGGAGAGACTGAGGAATCACTCCACGAGCGCATTAAGATTGTCGAAAGATCTCTCATTGTTGCGACGATCGGTCAGCTGCTATCGGCGATGGAGAACGGCACATCATGACAAAGAAGAAGATCACCCGAGCGTTGGTAAGCGTTTATGAAAAAACTGGGTTAGTTCAACTTGGCAAAGAGCTTCAATCTGCTGGAGTCGAAATTCTCTCCACCGGATCTACAGCGGCAACTCTGCGGGAAGCAGGGGTGACGGTTACCGATGTCAGTACTTACACCGGCTTTCCTGAAATTATGGGAGGAAGAGTAAAGACACTTCATCCCCGAATCCATTCTGGAATTTTGGCAGATCAGAACAATCCTGAACATCTTAAAGCTATTGCCGAACTTGATATCGCTCCTTTTGATTTGGTGGTTATTAATCTCTACCCATTTGCCCAGACCATCGCATCTGGTGCCAGCTTTGCCGAATGTATCGAACAGATTGATATTGGGGGACCATCAATGTTGCGCGGGGCTGCGAAAAATCACGGCAGTGTTGCAGTAGTGAGTAAACCTTCACAGTATCCCTTGATTTCTCAAGCTCTTGTTGAGGGTGGGTTTAATTCCGAGCAAAGAAAGCAACTAGCGCTTGAGGTATTTAGAACTACTGCTGAATATGATTTAGCGATTGCAACCTGGCTTGGGGCATCCGAAGAATTACCTGAATGGTTTGGTGAAATATATACCCGCGATGCATCTCTTCGATATGGCGAAAATCCTCACCAAGATGCTGCGATTTATCGTGGAACTTCCGCGGGAATTGTCAATACAACCCAGCACCACGGCAAGGAGATGTCTTTTAATAACTACACCGATGCCGATGCTGCTTGGCGAGCGGCGTTAGACCACACCCAACCTTGTGTTGCAATCATCAAGCATGCCAATCCATGCGGCATTGCAATTGGCGGCGATATTGCATCTGCTTACCGTGCAGCCCACGCCTGCGATCCTGTCTCAGCATTCGGTGGAGTAGTTGCCGCAAATCGTTTGATCTCTCTCGAAATGGCAACTGTACTCTCGCAAGTTTTCACCGAAGTAGTAATTGCACCGGGATATGAAGACGGCGCTATCGAAGTACTTTCGCAGAAACCATCCATTCGAATCTTGACCTGCACCACAACTGAAATCTCACCCTTAGAGCGCAGACCAGTCTCCGGCGGTATTTTGTTACAACGTAGCGATCTGATTGACGCCCCAGGTGACTCATCCTCAGGATGGAAGCAAGTAACTGGTGAAAAAGTTTCAGCGCAGGTTATGGCAGATCTGGAATTTGCGTGGCGCAGTGTCCGTGCTGTTAAAAGTAACGCCATCTTGCTTGCCAAAGATGGTGCATCAGTCGGTATAGGAATGGGTCAGGTCAATCGTGTAGATAGCGCCAAGCTCGCCGTAGATCGCGCCGGCGAACGCGTTGTCGGCACAGTTGCCGCCAGCGATGCCTTCTTCCCATTTGCAGATGGTCTGGAAATACTCACCCGTGCTGGTGTGATCGCTGTTGTGCAACCCGGCGGAAGCGTGCGTGATGAAGAAGTTATCGCTGCGGCTCATTCTGCTGGAATTGCAATGTTCTTCACTGGTACTCGTCACTTTTCTCACGCCTAACAAGTTAGGATTTCACCATGAGCGCGAGAATTCTTGATGGCAAAGCGTTAGCTGCAACCATCAAAAAAGATTTAGCGCATCGCACCACATTATTGAAATCTGCAGGCAAAGTTCCAGGGCTTGGCACAATCTTGGTGGGCGATGATCCTGGGTCGCACTCTTATGTAGGCGGAAAGCACCGCGATTGTCAGGAAGTTGGAATCACGTCTATACGATTAGATCTTCCAACAACGGCTACACAAGCAGATGTGCTCTCAGCAATTAAAGATCTTAATAATGCAAGCGAGTGCACTGGCTATATTGTGCAACTCCCACTTCCACAAACAATCGATACGCAGAAGATTTTGGAAGCAATTGATCCAGCCAAAGATGCAGATGGTCTCCACCCTATGAATTTAGGTCGATTAGTTGCCGGATACGAGGCACCTCTGCCATGTACACCGCGAGGAATCGTTGAGCTTCTCAATCACTATCAAGTAAATCTCAATGGCGCTGAAGTTGTGGTGATCGGTCGCGGCTTGACAGTTGGTCGTCCACTTGGACTTCTTCTTTCGCGCCGCAAGGAGAATGCAACTGTGACATTAACGCATACCGGTACAAAGGATTTAGTGGCGCACACAAGACGAGCAGATATTGTCGTCGCGGCAATTGGTCAGGCACACTTTTTGAAGGCGTCAATGATTAGAGAAGGCGCTGCTCTTTTAGATGTTGGAATTTCTCGAACAGCAGATGGACTGGTAGGAGATATTGATTCAGGTGCATCTGCAGTTGCTGGGTTTATTGCGCCAATGCCAGGGGGAGTTGGACCCATGACGCGCGCTATGTTGTTGCAGAACGTCGTTGAAGCCTGTGAGAAGAGATGACACGAACTCGCACAATCGTCTACGCACTTGTTGCACTTGGCATCCTGGCTGGCGTTCTCTCCTACATTCGCGTGGGGTCGGCAATCATCGCCAGTGCAATGGCTCTGATGGCCTTGGCAGCCCGCAAAGATGAAGCCTCCCGCGGGATCATCGCGACTTACCTACCAATTTTGATTGCAATCTCACTTTTTGCGATGGCAATTGCACTTCCGCGTGGGTTGTAGGCTTGGCCTAAATCAGGCTCAATGAGCCTACTCACCATCACTACACACGCATTAAGAGGTCTCATACATGGCAAAGAAAGTCACAGTTGTCGGAGCAGGTTTCTACGGATCAACCACTGCACTTCGTCTAGCTGAATACAACATCTTCGACACTGTAGTTCTGACAGATATTCTTGAGGGAAAGCCAGAAGGCTTAGCTCTCGATATGAACCAGTCTCGTTCCATCGAAGGTTTTGAGACAAAGATTATTGGCGCAACCACAACTGCTGATGGTGCAGGTTATGAAGCAACTGCAAATTCAGATGTTGTTGTTATTACTGCAGGTCTTCCACGTAAGCCAGGCATGAGCCGCATGGACCTTATCGGCGTAAATGCAGGGATTGTGCGCGGTGTTGCAGAAAATATCGCAAAGCACTCACCTAATGCGGTAATTATTGTGGTCTCTAACCCACTTGATGAGATGACTGCGTTGACTCAGATTGCAACTAACTTTCCAAAGAATCGCGTGATGGGACAGGCAGGAATGCTTGATACAGCGCGCTTTACCAATTTCGTAGCCGAAAAGCTTGGAGTACCAGTTTCTTCAGTCAAGACTCTGACACTCGGTTCACACGGTGACACTATGGTTCCGGTTCCAAGTCGTTGTACCGTCGATGGTGTTGCTCTCTCCGAAAAGCTCTCAGCCGACGAGATTGCAGATCTAGTAGATCGCACACGCAACGGTGGCGCAGAGGTTGTTGCACTTCTCAAAACTGGTTCTGCTTATTACGCGCCATCTGCAGCAGCTGCTCGTATGGCTAAGGCAGTTATCGAAGATTCAGGTGCGATCATGCCTGTCTGTGCCTGGGTCGATGGCGAGTACGGAATCTCAGGTGTGTATCTCGGCGTAGAGGCTGCAATTGGTCGCGAAGGTGTCAAGAAAGTCATAGAGACCACATTGACTGACTCAGAATTAGCATCACTTAAGGAGGCAGCAGAAGCTGTCCGCAGCAAGCAAGCTGATGTGCAGACCCTCTAATACAAAATAAAATTAGCCACTCTCGGATCAAGTAAAGGATAAAGATGAGCAAGATCAAAGTGACCGGAACAGTTGTAGAGCTCGATGGCGATGAGATGACCCGCATTATGTGGCAGTTCATCAAGGATTCGCTGATCCTTCCCTACCTCGATGTCAATCTTGAGTATTACGACCTTGGTATGGAACACCGCGATGCCACTGATGATCAGGTCACCATTGACGCAGCACACGCTATTCAAAAGCATGGAGTGGGAATCAAGTGCGCCACCATCACTCCCGATGAAGCCCGTGTTGAAGAGTTTGGCCTAAAGAAAATGTGGAAATCTCCTAACGGAACAATTCGTAACATTCTTGGCGGAGTCATTTTCCGCGAGCCAATCATCATCAGCAACGTTCCACGTCTTGTTCCGCATTGGACTAAGCCAATCGTTATCGGTCGTCACGCTTTTGGCGATCAATATAAAGCAACCGATATCAAGGTACCTGGCCCTGGAAAACTCACCCTTTCATATGTGCCAGAGGGTGGCGGAGAGCCGATGAACCTCGAAGTATTTGATTTCAAATCTTCTGGCGTTGCGATGGCGATGTATAACGTCGATGATTCAATTCGTGATTTTGCTCGCGCCTCACTTAACTACGGACTCCTTCGAAAGTTCCCGGTCTATCTCTCCACCAAGAACACAATCCTGAAGGCTTATGACGGCCGCTTCAAAGATATCTTCCAAGAGATCTACGAAGCTGAGTTCAAGAAAGATTTCGACGGGGCGGGTATTTGGTATGAGCACCGTTTGATCGATGACATGGTTGCCATGTCTCTTCGCATGGAAGGCGGATACGTCTGGGCCTGTAAGAACTACGACGGTGATGTTCAATCAGATACCGTCGCACAAGGTTATGGCTCACTTGGTCTCATGACATCTGTCCTGATGACACCAGATGGAAAGATCTGCGAATCAGAGGCAGCCCACGGAACTGTGACTCGTCACTACCGCGACCACCAGGCGGGTAAGGCAACATCAACAAATCCAATTGCTTCTATCTTTGCTTGGACTCAAGGTCTTGCACACCGTGCAAAACTAGATAACAACGCTGAGCTTGCAAAGTTTGCAAAGACCCTCGAGCGTGTATGTGTTGAGACAGTAGAACAGGGAAAGATGACTAAGGATCTTTCACTTCTCATCTCACCAACAGCTCCTTGGCAGACCACTCAAGAGTTCCTCAACTCAATCGATGAGAACCTCAAGAAGGCCATGGCATAAATAAGCATTAAAAAAGCCCGCCGAAGATTCGGCGGGCTTTTTTAATTTCAAACTATTAGAGACGCTCTCCAGTTGTAGCGCTGAAGAGATGTACTGAGCCCTGGTTTGCTGACACGGAAATTGTCTGACCAGCACGTGGTGGGTTCTTTGGATCCCAACGAACGATCACCTGAGCTCCTTCATCAGTTGCGTTAGCAAACTTGACTGATGTGTCAGCTGGCTTTCCGTAGACAAATGCATCAGAGCCAAGCTCTTCTACAACTTCTACAAGAACATCAAAGCCTGATGACGCTGGGGCAAAGCCTTCTGGGCGAACACCTACGGTGACAGATGAACCAGCAGATGCTGGAACATCGATCTCGAGATTGCCAAGCTTTGCCTTGCCGTTGACAACAGGCGCTGTCAAAAGGTTCATGGCAGGAGATCCGATGAATCCTGCAACGAATGCGTTTGCTGGGCGATCGTAGAGATTACGTGGTGTATCAACTTGCTGTAGGAGACCATCCTTAAGAACAGCAACGCGATCACCCATGGTCATAGCTTCAACCTGGTCGTGCGTTACATAAACTGTGGTGATTCCAAGGCGACGCTGCAATGCAGCAATCTGTGTACGAGTTGCTACGCGCAACTTCGCATCAAGGTTTGAGAGAGGTTCATCCATAAGGAAGACCTGTGGTTCGCGAACGATCGCACGACCCATGGCAACGCGCTGACGCTGTCCACCTGAAAGAGCCTTTGGCTTGCGATCAAGGTATGGCTCAAGGTCGAGCAACTTTGCAGCTTCGCGGACGCGCTTGTCGCGCTCTTCCTTTGAAACTCCAGCAATCTTCAAAGCAAAGCCCATGTTCTCTGCCACTGTCATGTGTGGGTAGAGCGCATATGACTGGAAGACCATTGCGATGTCGCGATCTTTAGGTGCAACGTTTGTTACATCTTTATCGCCGATGAGAATACGGCCAGCATCGATCTCTTCTAGGCCTGCCAACATACGAAGTGATGTTGACTTTCCGCAACCTGATGGACCAACAAGAACAAGAAACTCTCCATCGTTTACAACGAGGTTGAGCTTGTCTACTGCTGGAACTGTTGTGCCTGGGTAGATACGTGATGCGGCTTCAAATGTTACTGATGCCATGGTAAGCAACTCCTTCTCCGGGCAGGTACGTGCCCGACGGTCCGAGGATGAAGGTGTACACCGGTTGGTGAACGAGTGAAGGCTACGACAGGAGGGCGCTAAATGGAAGGGAACTCGGTAGACTTCTCACATCATGGAGAGCCACTCGATTAGCTCACTACTTGGCGATATCGGCATCGTTGCCCTGTTAGTCGCCCTCGGAGGCCTCTTTGTGGCTGCCGAAATCGCTCTGATCTCCCTGCGAGAGAGCCAGATCAAACAGATGGCCTCTAAGGGAAAGCGTGGGGCAAAGGTCGCCCATCTTGCATCCAATCCCAACCGGCTACTGGGCGCGGTTCAGATTGGTGTCACTGTCAGTGGATTTCTATCGGCTGCCCTCGGCGCTGAACGACTTGGTGAATATGTCATTCCGTGGCTTGAGAGTTTAAATCTCTCCAATAGCGCAGCTCGCGCAATTTCACTTGTGGGTCTTACCCTCGTCATCGCCTACTTTTCACTCGTTTTTGGCGAACTCGTGCCAAAGCGTTTGGCCTTATCTCGTACTGAATCGATCGCCCTGACCTTTGCTGGACTTATCGATCTGACCGCAAAATTATTTCGCCCCATTATCTGGTTCCTCTCACACTCAACCAACTTAATTGTTCGCATCTTTGGCATCGATCCAGATGAAAAACGCAGCGCAATGTCGGAAGAAGAGTTACTCGACCTCGTTGCTGGTCATGCAGCGTTAACAGATGAAGAACGAGATATCGTAGAAGAAGTATTTAACGCATCTGAGCGACAAATCCATGAAGTGATGGTGCCTCGCACGGAGGTCGACTTCTTTGATGCCTCACTTACAGTTGGAAAGGCGATCAATTTAGCGATTGATAAGGCCCATTCTCGCTATCCGGTCGTACGTGGATCAACAGATGAAGTAATTGGTTTTATTCATGTGCGTGATCTCTTGGATAACACACTCGTAAGTACGGGCGGAAAGATTCAAGAATTAGTCCGAAGCGTAATGTTCTTGCCTGGTACCAAAGGCGTTCTACCTGCGCTTACGGAGATGCGCAATCAGCGCCAGCACCTTGCCATTGTGCTTGATGAATACGGAGGAACTGACGGAATTGTCACCCTCGAAGACCTGGTTGAGTGTCTGATTGGCGATATTCGCGATGAATACGATGGCGATGAGGAAGAGATTACGCTGGAAACCCGCACTGGAGATTTTGAAGTTGATGGCTTGGTTTCTATCGAAGATCTCTTTGATGACTCAGGGATCGAAATTCCAGAAGGTCCTTATGAGACCGCAAGCGGCTTTGTCATGCATTTCTTAGGAAGAATTCCCGTTGTAGGCGATGTTGTGAATGTCAATGGAATTCGAATCGCCGTTTTGACGATGGAAGGCAAGCGCGCAGGGCGTTTATTGATCTCGCGGAACTGATAATTCATGCGAGAATTGCGCACATGAGTCAGAAGCGAGTTCTTTCGGGGATCCAACCCACAAGTGACTCCTTCCATCTCGGAAATTACCTTGGAGCAATCAAGCAGTGGGTAGAGCTGCAAGATAGCCATGACGCCTTTTACTGCATCGTAGATCTCCACGCGCTAACAGTGGAAACAGATCCTGCGCTTCTTCGAAAGCGCACCCTTGCATCTGCTGCTCAACTTTTGGCGCTAGGAATCTCTCCCGAAAAATCAACCCTCTTTGTGCAATCTCAAGTTCCACAACATAATCAACTTGGTTGGATTATGGAGTGCTTGGCTGGCTTTGGTGAAGCAAGTCGCATGACGCAATTTAAAGATAAGTCTGCTAAATCTGGTTCAGATACAGCACGTGTTGGCCTATTCACTTATCCAATGTTGCAAGCTGCAGATATCTTGCTCTATCAAGCAGACCTTGTTCCCGTTGGTGAAGATCAGCGTCAACACATTGAACTCACACGCGATTTGGCCGGGAGATTTAATGCCCGATACGGCGACACCTTTCATTTGCCTGAGGCATACATTTTAAAGGCCGGAGCTAAGATCAACGACATTCAAGATCCGACATCGAAGATGAGTAAGTCATCAGGATCTGTGGCGGGTGTGATCGAGATTATGGATACACCTGAGGCAAATCTTAAGAAAATTAAATCTGCAATTACAGATGCCGGACGTGAAGTCACCTTTGACCAGAATGAAAAGCCTGGAATCAGCAACTTACTGACGATTCATAGCGCTCTGAGCGGAAAGACAATTGCAGATCTTGAAAGTGAATTTGCCGGCAAAGGTTATGGTGATTTCAAAGCCAGTGTTGCAGAAGTAGTCGTTGAGTATTTCCGCCCTATTCGCCAGCATGCACTCGATCTCCTGTCAGATGAGAAGCATCTGCTCGATATCTTGCACACAGGAAGTGCCAAGGCGCGTGAGGTTGCATCAAGCACTCTTGCTGCAACATACAAGGGTCTAGGTGTGGTGAGCTAATGAAGAAGGTTGTCGTTGCATCACTGATAAGTGCAGCTCTTGCACTTCCGTTTACTACACCCACTGCTCAAGCAGCGCCACCAGTCATGTGCCTGGCCTACGACACAGGTGGTCCAGGCGATAGTTCTTTTAATGATGCAGCCCAAGCAGGACTTAAGGTTGCAGCGAAGAAATTTGAATTTACCCTTGAAACCACAGTGACTTCAGGAGAGGCAAAAGATCGTATCGATCGCCTGACAGCACTTGTTAAGAAGCAGTGCACAATCGTTATTGCGGTGGGTACCGGATATGCGGCAACTCTAAAAGAGTTATCGCAACAGTACCCAGAGACACAATTTGCAATCCTCAACGATGCAACAGTGGATGCGCTCAATGTAACTTCGATCGTCTTTGCTGATGTACAAGGAGCTTATTTAGCTGGATATGCCGCAGCGCTAGCAAGTAAGAGCGGCAAAGTAGCGATGGTTGGCTATGCGTCACAGAAAGCACTCTTCGAAAGAGGTTTCACACCAGGAGCTAAAGCTGCTAAGAAATCAATTTCAGTAAACGTCAGGTATATCTCATCCTCCGCCAGCGCTGCCACATCATCACTCCTTCGCTCTGGAAGTGATGTCATATACCTAACTACATCTGGATCTGCAACCGAAGTTTTTAATCTCATCGCCACTGCCAATAAGAACAGCAAGAGTAAGAACCCGGCAGGACTTATCACAGTCGAACCGGATCAATTTTTAACAGTAGATGCCACGACTAAAAAGTATGTTCTGGCAACGGTGGTTAAACGAGTCGATCTTGCCCTCATTGACTTGCTATCAAAGACTCTGGCGGGAACATCTCTCTATGATGAAGTCGATCCTGTACTTGGCGTTTATGGTCATCGCTATGGAATCAGCGATAAGAGTCTAGAAATTACGTTGAGAGCTCCGGCGTTGATTGCTCAGACTTCAAAGATCAATGCGGCCAGCGCTGCAGCCGCAAAGCTAAATTAAGCACCTAAGAAATTTTTGAGTGGCTGGCGTAATTTATCGAGCTCGAGCTTTGCCGAGTTTTCATCTGGAGTGATCACCTCGATATAGCACTTGAGTTTTGCCTCTGTTCCGGACGGCCGAATGATGACGCGGACGCCACCGGCTAGCCAGATTCGAAGGCCATCTGTGGGTGGCAGGCCATCTGTTGGCGCTGCCAAATCATCAATACTTTCAACGCTTCGTCCGGCTATCTCTTGTGGGGGATTGGTGCGCAGACCTGCCAGCAATTGGGAAATTGCAGACATATCCGAGACACGAATTGAGATCTGCTCTGTAGCGTGGAATCCATGGCGGCTCCAAACTTCATCCAAAAGATCATTGAGATCTTTTCCTTCGCGGGCTAGATACGTCGCAATTTGCGCCAGATAGATGGCAGCCGAAATTCCATCCTTATCATTGACAGTCTCTGAGTCAACGCAATATCCAATCGCCTCCTCATAGCCGAATGCTAGATCTTCAATTTTGGCTAACCACTTAAATCCGGTGAGAACCTCTTTGAAGTCGATTCCATAGTGAGCTGCGATCTTGCGCAATATCGAAGATGAGACAATTGAATTTCCAAACGTCCCACGTGGAGAAGTTCTAGCTATCCATTCGCCAAAGATCACACCAAGTTCATCACCGCGAAGCATGCGCCAGTTACCGGTGCGATCCTTAATGGCAGCAGCGCAGCGATCGGCATCAGGATCATTTGCAATGACTAGATCTGCTTTGTGAGTTCGTGCAGTTGCCAGTGCGAGATCAATAGCACCAGGTTCTTCTGGATTAGGAAAAGCGACTGTAGGAAAGTCGGGATCGGGCTCTGCTTGTTCCTTGACGAGTATGAGATCAGGAAATCCGGCTTTACTAAATACACTTGCAAGTGTCTGTGTTCCTACTCCATGCATCGCGGTGTAGACGATCTTTAGCGCGCCAGGATCTTTAGCTAAAGATGCAGTGCGGGTGATGTATTCATTTACGACACTGTCATCAAGAACGGTCCACATGTTTGCGCGAGGCTGCGCTGACAGTGAAGTTATTCCAGAAATTTCGGAGGCGATATATCCATCTGTCGGAGAGATGATTTGAGATGACGCGTAAACTATCCCATCTGCATGTGGTCCGATGTAAACCTTGTAGCCGTTATCTTGTGGCGGATTATGGCTGGCAGTCACCATCACACCAATATCTGCTTTTAGTGCAGTGGTGGCATATGCCAAAACCGGCGTCGGAAGCGCTCGGGGTAAGAGA
>JBEANF010000011.1:0-61794 GCA_041165585.1 Actinomycetota bacterium
TCGCGTAGAGCGATGATGAAAGTACTAAGCATGAGGCAAATCTAGAGCGAGATGGGGAATTACGCAACTATTTTGTTGCGTAATTCAGCCCTGGTCGGAGTTGTCTTGATCACTCTCGCTCTCTGGCTTCTCCAAGGGTTCCGGCTCCAGCAGGGCAGCCTCCAAGATGGGAGAGGCAATCTCGCGCTGCCAAGGGCGGGCTCCAAGTTCGACCAACGCGCCATCAACTGCACCGACTGGATTATTCCAACAGATGCGTCGTACATGCTCAGGAGAGATCAGGTTTTCAAGCGGAAGAGCGAGCTCTTGTGCGCGGAGAAGAAGATTGTGGCGTGCATGAGTTAATGCTGCATAGCGCAGCGGGTATTTATCGCGCCACACTTTTACTGGAGGTAGGGCATCACTTGCGGCACGTAAAGGAGGAAGTTCTTCTTCTGGTAGCGCACGAGCTGCAGCGATGGCACCGAGCCAACGCTGGGTATTTTCTAACCACCGCGCTCGCAAACCTATTGGTCGGAGAACTTTCTCTAGCGCCTTCTTCGTAGTTATCTCAAAGTCATCGTTTATTGCGATGGCAATTGCGGAAATTGCTGCATCGGAGAGCAATCGTCCTGGCGAAATATCAAGTTTCTCAGCTAAGTCGTAACGTGATTCCCACAATGCTTTAACTATTCCAAGTTGGTAGCGTTTTTTAATATGATGTATTCCAGAAGTTCTACGCCATGGATCGACTCGTGGAGCAGATCGTGGTGCTGCAAGAATGGCCGCAAATTCTTGCTCTGCCCAATGTGACTTGCCAGCCTGCTCCAGTAGCGCAGCAACTTCGTCACGAAGTTCAACTAATAATTCAACATCTAACGCTGCGTAATTTAGCCAATCAGTTGGCAAGGGACGCGTAGACCAATCAACTGCCGAGTGCTCCTTGGCAAGAGATACGCCAAGCAAGGATTCCACAAGCGGGCCAAGGCCAACACGGGGCAACCCAGCCAATCGACCTCCGAGCTCTGTATCAAAGAGTTTTACTGGATCGATGCCTAATTCGCGCAGACACGGTAAATCTTGCGTGCTGGCATGAAGAATTACTTCATCAGTAGATAGAAGATTATTTAATTCGCGAAAGAGCTGGTGTCCAGGGCCAAATGGAATCGGGTCCAACAGGTGAAGGTCGCCGCCATTGCGAGCTATCTGAATCAAATATGCACGAGCGCTAAATTTATAACCGCTGGCGCGTTCGGCATCCAGTGCAAATGGCCCGTTCCCTTTCGCAAGGCAGGCTATCGCTTCGGTAAATGCCTTTTCTGTATCTATCACTGCGGGAAGGCCGGCAGATGGTGCAAGCAATGGAGTTGGCGGAGAGATCTCTTCGGCCTGATCGGTCTGGATATCCATACGATTATTTTCGCTGTTTTGAGATAGGAGAGACTCCATCGGCGATAGGTGGGAGGAATGAAATTTCAGCGATCAAATTGCACCATGCCATCACATGATTGAGCAGAACTTGACTGACATCGGCTCCTTGAGGAATGACTGGTGTCCAGGAGGCACGAATTTCAATCTCTGATTCGTTATTTCGCGGAGATAGCTTTCCAAAAGATGCACTCGAGACGCGAGTGACAGTTCCAGAAGGAGCGTTAAAGGTGCAGCCAAAACTCTCCAGTGAAGTTAATAACCAGTTCCAACCTACTTCAGGAAGTAGCGGGTCCTCCTGCATCGCAGAATCAACATCTGCGCTCACAAATGTCACACAACGGAATTCACCATCCCACGTATCTTGTCCGCCAGGTTCATGCAAGAGCACAAATCGACCGGTTGCAACATCATCTTCGGCATCCCCCAGTAGCCCATTGGTGGCATCTGCAGTGAAGGCAAATGAGTAGGTCGCCAATTTCTGTGGAGGTGGAACCTCCTCGAGAGTGATTTCGCTGCGAGGAGTTGCAGTTCTTAGGACATCAAGAAGTCGATTAAACGCTGCTGTATCCATTGCTAAATTCTATTTTGAGCGCAAGCGCTGGTGCGGGAGGCGGGACCGATTCTGCGATATCTTCTGCAGATGGCTGCTCTGCTCGCACTTATCTCCAGCGGTTTGTGGGGAACGGCCGATTATCATGCAGGTAACCTCAGCAAGAAATTTCCCCCTACTGCCGTTCTTGCAGTCACCCAAATTATTGGATTGATCTTCGGAGTATTTTTAGCAACGACTACCGATTCATGGGGTGCAACCGCACTAGGAAGTGATGGCTATCTCCTGCCGGGCATCATGGCAGGTCTTTGTGGGTACGTCGGTTTGATCTGCCTCTACGGAGCTTTAGCAAGTGGGCGCATGGGCGTGGTCTCTCCCATTAGCGCAATGAGCGGAGTAGTTCCTGTTCTCTATGCAGTTGTATTTCTGGATGAACGATTTAGCTCGCTAGTTACCATCGGTGTCATCTTCGCGTTGCTTGGAGCATTTATGGCTAGCGGTCCAGAAGTCTCGCAAGGACTTCCACTCAAGCCAGTACTTCTCGCCCTTGGTGCCGCACTCGGTTTTGGTAGCGCATTGGTGTTTATGGCCCAAGGTTCGCAATCAAGTGCCATTATGACCATGGTAGCGATGCGCGGTGCGACCTTCTTCATCAGCATTTCAATCTTGTACCGACTCAAAGGCACCGGGGGAATGAGTAGGACAGAGATCCCGTTACTGGTCTTCATCGGAGTGGCAGATTTCAGCGCCAATCTCATACTAGGAATTGCAACGACAAAGGGCTTAGTCTCCCTTGCGATGGTTCTTGGTTCGCTCTATCCCATCATGACCGCGCTATTGGCATTTAAATTTCTTCATGAACGCCTACACAAGGTGCAATATGTGGGAATTCTTAGCGCAGTCTTTGGTGTTGCGATGATTGCAGCGTTTCAGTAAATCTACTTTCTCCGGGCTGTATAAAAAATAGTTTCACCCTCGTTAGTACTAGATACCTCGTTGAAATGTGAAAGCATCTTCTCAATATCGATCTTGTCCTCACCACCAGTAACTTGAGTAACGCTGAGTTCTAACCGATCTATCTTGTCGGCTGCAATTAACTCATTAATTACCGAAGCGCCAGCTTCTACCAAAATGGTGGGGCCAAAGAGGCGAGTAGCGCGCTCTAGGGCTTCGACGGGAGAGGCATTCCACCAATATGCCTGGCGATTATCGGCCAGCGCATTAATCATCGATGATGAGATGACAACTACCGGTACTGGGGTCTTTCGGTATGGCTCGGTCCGCGCAGTGTTTCCACCAATAAGAATTGCATTAACATGGCGTCGGCGCTCGAGAAAGCGAGCGCGATCGAGTGTGGAGGTGACACCACGAGATGAGCCATCTTTTGCAGTGCTCCCATCGCTGCCCACAACGAGGGTGGCGATAATTTCTCCCGTAGAAGTGTGTGACATAGTCATGGCGCGTAGGTTATCTGGAGAGATTGCCGAATTGAGGTAGGCCAAGGGGTTCACCTGGATTTACGCTTATGCATACCTAATGTCTACTTAATTCTTTCCTAATTCACAGCCTCTCACGCTGGCGATAAGTTGAGTGCGAGCAAGTGACCCCGTTAGCCTTGCCCCATGAGAGAGTTGAGAGTCTCAAGCGTTGGGGTAGTTCTCGCCTCGGCTCTTGCTTTGCTCGCAGGATTGTTGGCTCCCACAGCACAGGCAGCACCCTCACTGGCCGAGGTGCAGGCCAAAGTGCGCGCCCTTGAGGAGGAGGCCACCGCCGCCGCTGAAGGCGCGCAAGAGGCCAAGGTCAAACTCGCATCATTGCAGAAACAATTATCAGGAATCCAGGCAGCTGCTGCCGTTCAAGGAAAGACTGTAGATGCGCTCTCGCGCTCTCTGGGCGTCATTGCTATTGAGCAGTACAAAAGCGGTGGAATGGGTCAGAGTTTAGAGCTGCTCTTTTCCAGCGATCCGGCTCTCTACCTCTCAGCAGCTGGCTCATTAGAATCCATTACACGCAGCAAATCAATTCAATTGCGCAAATATGAAGCTGCAAAACAGAGATTGACTGCAACATCATTGACTGTCAATGATCAGTTGGCTCTAGTAACTGCGGCCAAGAAGAAGTATGAAGCGCAATCGGCCAAGGCTGCAGCCAAGTTAAAAGAGGCAGAGGCGATACTTGCAAAATTGAAGAAAGAAGATCGTGAGCGTTTAGCTCGATTGGCACAACAAGAAGAAGATGCTGATCAAGCACGCTCTCTTGCCGCTGCAAAATCTGCTGCTGGTGTTTCAGGTCGCGCTGGTGTGGCACTTAAATATGCGCTGAAGCAGATCGGTGATCGATATGTCTTTGGTGCGGCTGGAATGACATATTGGGATTGTTCTGGTCTGACGATGCGTGCCTATCAGGCAGCAGGTGTTTCACTTCCACATTCATCTGCAGCGCAGTCTCGCATGGGTAAATCGATTCCACGCAGCCAACTTAAACCTGGTGATCTCGTCTTCTTTGGTCGACCTGTATCTCACGTTGGAATATATCTCGGCGGTGGAAAGATGGTCCATGCACCGCGTTCTGGCTCGCGCGTGAAAGTAGCAAGTGCTAGTAGCTTGGGTAATAAGCCTTTTGTCGGAGCGCGCCGTTTCTAGTGGAGAAAATCCTCTGTATTACCAATGACTTTGGCCCTCGCGCAGGTGGTATAGAAACCTTTGTGATCGGGTTAATTGAACGTCTTCCACGCAACACCGTCATCGTCTACACCAGCGCGCAAGACAATAGTGAGAGCTATGATCAAAAATGGTTTGAGGAATACGGTGTTGAAGTCATTCGCGATAAAAGCAAAATTCTCTTGCCCACACCAGGAGTTTCATACTGCGTTAAAGCGCTAGTGCGGGACCGCCAGATTAAAACTGCCTTCTTCGGCGCTGCAGCTCCACTTGGATTATTAGCAGGTGGTCTACGCCGTGCGGGCGTGAAAACCATTGTGGCGCTCACTCATGGACATGAAGTGTGGTGGGCCAAAGTCTGGCCCTTCTCATGGGCAATTAAATATATGTCGCAGCGAATTGACCATCTGACCTATCTGGGTGAATACACCAAGCGGGCAATATCGCAATCAGTTACTGAACAGGCAGTTGCCAAAATGGTCAAGATTGCGCCAGGAATTGATACCGATCACTTCGCCCCGGTCGACGCCCACCAACTTCGGATCAAGTTAAAGCTCACAGATAAAAAAGTCATTGTCAGTGTAGGCAGGTTAGTTCATCGCAAAGGCCAAGATATTCTGATTGAGGCTATGCCTGAGATTACTAAGCACATACCAAATGCGCACATCCTCATGATCGGTGAAGGTCCCTATCGCAGTTATCTGGAAAATCGTGTGAAGGCTCTTCAATTAGAAGACCAAGTCACATTTATCGGACGACTTCAGTACCAAGAACTTCCACAATATATCTGTGTAGGTGACCTCTTTGTCATGCCATCGCGTTCCCGACTAGCAGGGTTAGAGGTAGAGGGCCTGGGAATAGTTTATTTAGAGGCAAGCGCTTGCGGACTCCCGGTGATTGCCGGTGATTCTGGTGGAGCACCTGATGCTGTGCTGCAAGGCGAGACCGGTCTTGTTGTTGATGGCACTTCTAAGACAGAGGTAGCAGCAGCAGTTGTTGAGCTGCTTGCAGATTCAGAGCGTTCTCATACGATGGGGATACGAGGCCGTCAGTGGATTGTCCAAGAGTGGCGCTGGCAAATTTGGGCCGAACGTTTTGCACAATTGCTTAAAGTAAACCTATAGAACGAGCTTTCGCCACCGCCGATTGGCGTGAATGAGATTCTAGTTTTCGATAGATTGCAGAAATGTGAGTTTTGGCAGTTGCATGAGAGATAAACATGGCAGCAGCAATCTTGGCAATACTGAGCTCGCCCGATAAATGCTTCAAAACAGTTAACTCACGCGCCGTTAAAAGTTTTTCAGCCCTTTCTCTTCCGATGAGTGCAACGCTCTGATTGCTATAAAACTTTGTCGGGTGTGCTACTACATGTTCAATAGCACTTACTAATTCGGAGGCTGGTGCAGATTTAGAGATGAATGCTTGAGCACCGGATTGGGCTGCGGCGGCAATAAGGTTAAGTTCATCATTGAGTGTGAGAACGATAATTCGTAGCGTAGAAGAATTTCGCCTAGCCCATGAAATTACTTCGAGCCCGCTTCCATCAGGGAGGTTGATATCGACAGTAATCACATCGGGATTACGGTGTGCAACGGCTGCGATGGCCTCTTGCGTTGAGGCAGCTTCATATATTGGTCCAAAACCTGCTGCAACGAGTGACTTTGAAATTCCGTCACGGACAATTGGATGGTCATCGATGATGAGTATGGATGCACTCATAGGGCGATGGTTATGGTAGTTCCATCCTTTCCTGTTTGGATATCCATCGAACCGCCAACTCTTTCAACTCGCTCGATGCACCCTTGTATCCCGTAATGGCCGGCGCTTAGCGTTGCACCACCTTTTCCATTATCGGAGATAGTAACCATGAGGCGATTGTCTATCTCATCTATACCAAGGCAAATCTGGGTAGCCCCAGAATGATTAACCGCATTACGCATTAACTCTGGAATCACTCGGAGCAGTAGTTCAGATTGTTCTTCGCTGAGATTGGTGTCAAGACCTCTGACTTCAACATTGAAATCAATCTCTGCGATCAACTCTTGAATCACTTGGGGAAAGGATCCGCCGTTACGTAGATTAAAAATCTCGGCGCGGACCTTTTCAATCAAATCTGAGACTGTAAAGCGAATCGTGCGTACTTCATTTCTAAACGAGGCAGGGGTTCCAGGGGCGGCGAGAACAGCATCGAGCTGATAGCCCAGAGCAACAAGATCTTGGGCTATCCCGTCGTGAATTTCACGCGCAATCTCGATTCGTGCAGATTGCGACGTCACAGTTCTTAACTTCTATTCTTTACTGTAAAGTGCTTCAATTTCAGCAGCGTACTGTTGTGCAACAACATGTCGCTTAACCGAGAGCTTAGCTGTGAGTTGACCACCGGCAATTGTGAAATCTTCAGCCAAGATGGTGAACTTACGAATTGATTCAGCCTTGCTAACAGCCTTATTTGCTTCATCGACCGCAGTTTGAATGACAGCAATGAGGTCTGGGTCATTACGCAATGTCTCCATGGTGGCGCCATCCTTCTTATTTGTGGCAATCCAGCCCTTCACCATCTCAGCGTCAATGGTCACAAGCGCTGCAATAAATGGCTTGTTATCGCCGACAACCATGCACTGACTGACAAGTGGATGAGCACGCAGACGATCCTCGAGAACTGCTGGAGCTACGTTCTTTCCGCCAGCAGTAACAATAAGTTCCTTCTTGCGACCTACGATGTAAAGGAAGCCATTCTCATCAAGTCGACCCAAGTCACCTGATTTAAACCAACGATCGCCCTCAAAGACTTCAGCATTTGCTTGATCGTTCTGCCAGTAACCACGCATCACAATAGGTCCTTGGATTAAAACTTCGCCATCGTCTGCAATCTTGATAGAAGTTCCAGGAATTGGTCGTCCAACCGAACCCACTTGCAAATGTCCTGTGATGTTAAGTGTTGCACCAGCTGTAGTTTCAGTAAGGCCATAGCCTTCATAAATAGTTACACCCGCACCTCTGAAGAAATGGCCAAGGCGTGCGCCGAGAGGAGCACCTCCTGAGATGGCAGCCTCCACGGCTCCACCAAGGCTGGCACGAATCTTGGAATAGACGAGCTTGTCAAAGAGTGCGCGCTTAAATGAGAGAAGTGGATTGAACTTCTTCGCATCGATATTTTCGCTGTAGGCGATGGCAATATCTGCCGCCTTGCGGAAAATCTTTCCCTTTCCTGCAGCCTCAGCCTTAGCCTCGGCGCCGTTATAAACCTTTTCAAAGATGCGCGGTACAGCAAGAACGAAGGTTGGTTTAAATGATTGCAAATCAGGTAGCAAACGTCCGACTGGATCGCTGCAATGTGCAAGATGAAGACCGGCGGTAATTGCACCGATCTGAACCATGCGACCGAAGACGTGAGCTACAGGAAGGAAGAGAAGTGTTGATCCACCAGGTTTAAGGAATAGATCAGAAGCTCCTTGAACTACGTTTCCACACTCAGCTAGGAAGTTTCCGTGGGTGAGCGATACACCCTTTGGCTTGCCTGTCGTACCGGATGTGTAAATCAGTGTCGCCAATGTGTCGGGGCTCAAAGCGTTGCGACGTCGATCAATCTCATCATCGCTGATATGTGCACCAGCACGAGCCAACACCGCTAACACATCTTCTGTCATCGTCCACACATGCTTGGTATGTGATGGAAGAACCTGCTGGGCAAGTTCACGATGAGTTGGAGTCTCCACAATAAGTCCGACTGCACCGGAATCGCTCAAAATCCAATCAATCTGTTCAGCAGAAGATGTTTCATAGATCGGTACAACGCAACCTCCTGCAAACCAGATTGCAAAATCGAGAATGGTCCACTCGTAACGAGTGCGTGCCATGATTGCAACGCGGTCGCCGATATTGATTCCGGCAGCAACTAATCCTTTTGCTGTGGCACGAACTTCAGCTTCAACTTCGCGCGCCGTTACTGCTTGCCAACCGTCGCCAAGTGGACGAGACATGATGACGCGCTCTGGTTCAAACCAGGCGCGGTGGGCAATGAGTTCTGTGAGGTTTCCCTCGGTGGCAGCAGGGACAAGTGGCGGAACTGTGTATACGGTCATGGGCAAACGCTAGCGGGGGAATCGCAAAAAGGGGAGAGCCCAGAAAGAGATTTCTCGGGGTAGCCTTGCGCCCATGAGCGATATGAGTAGATCAACAATTGTTATCGAAGCACCAATGAGTCAGGTCAGCGAGGTTCTTTTCGATCTCGAAAAGTATCCTGAGTGGTCAGATTCCATAACAAAAGTCAAAGTTACAGAGCGTGATGAAAGTGGCCGAGTTATCGGAGCAACCCTCACCATTAGCGCAGGTGCGGTCAAGGATGATGTAAGCCTTTCCTACAACTGGGATGGCGCTCCTGCACGGCTTGAGTTCGAGTTAGAAGATGCAAATATGCTCACCAAGATGGATGGCGCATACATCCTCAAAGATTTGGGCGACGAAACAGAAGTAACCTACGAATTATCGGTTGGTCTTTCCATGCCCATTCCGCAGATGATGATTACCAAGCAAGAGAAGACAACTATTGATCAGGCGTTGGCGCAGTTAAAAGAGCGCTGCGAAGGCTAAGCAGTACATGACATACACAATCGGCATTGATGTCGGTGGCACAAAAGTCTTAGGCGGTGTCGTCGATTCAGCCGGAAAGATTTTGGTAGATGCTCGTCGCGATACTCCGCGTGAAGGTGGAACTGCGCTTACTCAAACTATTGCCGATGTCGCTAAAGATTTAATGGGGCAGTACTCAGTTGAATCTGTTGGTATTTCTGCAGCCGGATTTGTTTCATCTGATCGTAAGACAATGCTGGCAACTCCGAATATTGCAGGATGGAATGGTGTGGATCTTGATGCACAGCTCACAGCACTCATTGGTTTGCCAGTCGTAATTGAAAATGATGCAAATGCCGCAGCGTGGGGAGAGGCAGCATTTGGTGCGGGAAGAGGTCATGATCATCTTCTAATCGTCACCGTCGGCACTGGTATTGGTGGTGGAGTTGTTCTCAATGGAGATCTCTATCGAGGTGGTTTTGGAACAGCGGCAGAGATTGGCCATATGCGAGTTGTGCCTGAAGGCCACTTATGTGGATGTGGAGCACGTGGATGCTATGAACAATATGCAAGCGGTAGTGCGTTGATGCGCCATGCCCGTGAAGCTATTAGCGCAACCCCCGAACTTGCACGTAATCTCTTGGCGTTAGGCGATGGCACAATTAATGGGCTCACTGGTAAGCACATCACAGAGGCAGCACAAAATGGTGACGCTGTTGCACTCGCTGCATTCAACACAACAGCGCACTACCTCGGCGCCGGAATAGCATCACTATGCGTGATACTTGATCCCACTCGGGTTGTAATTGGAGGTGGGGTTGTAGATGCAGGAGAGATTCTCCTGGAACCAACTCGTCAATCCATGATTCGTCATATGCCATTTGCCGGCAAACATCCATATCCAGATATTGTTCCAGCAAAACTTGGCAATGAGGCTGGCCTCGTCGGCGTTGCCGATTTAGCGCGTCTATAAATCTACTTTTCGCTTGGGTAGATCAAACCAATCTGGCGACGAATTTCATCGAGTGATCGCATAATTTCCACGCTCTCGGCTGGAGTGAGAATTGGTGAGCTCTTAGCACCGCTTCGCACAACTCGTTCAAATTCCATAGCTTGCTCGCGCAGGCCGTGTCCTTGGTAATTCTTTGCATACTCAGTCGTTGTTCCATCATGCATTATGACTCGCATCGACGTTGGGTTATAGAAGGTGCGATCTATTTCGATCTTGCCTAATGTTCCACAGATAGTTGCGCGACAGGGGGTTGAGACCATCATGTTTGAGGTGAGAATTGCCTGCGCACCGCTCTTGTAATTAAAAATCGCAGTGGAGCTGGCATCAACTCCTTTATCTGTGAATGTCGCAGAAGATGTAATCGAATCAGGCTTACCTAGGACCATATGCGCAAATGAAATCGGATAGATGCCTAGATCAAGGAGTGCTCCACCGCCGAGTGAAGGCTCCCAATGTCGTGGGTTGGCATAATCTGAAAGTCTTTGACCGTGATCGGCTTCAACTGCCCAAATTTCGCCTAAGACTCCGGATGCGAGAATCTCACGCACTTTATGCATATGTGGCAAGAAACGAGCCCACATCGCTTCCATAAGCGCTACATCATTTGCTTCAGCAGCAGCTTTCATTTCCATCGCCTCTTTGGCATTGATGGTCAAAGGTTTTTCACAGAGAACGGGCTTTCCAGCGTTAAGCGCCAAGATCGTATTGCTGACGTGGTATGGATGTGGTGTTGCGACATAAATAGCATCCAGAGTTGGATCGTTGACTAAATCTTCATAACTTCCATATGCCACACAACCAGGAAACTCTGTGGCAAAAGTATCGGCACTCTCCTGTGTACGAGAACCAACCGCAGCAACAATATGGTTATTGAAGTACGAGAGATCGCGCGCAAAGGCTTGTGCGATTCCACCACTTGCCAAGATTCCCCAGCGAAATTCTGTACTCATATCTGTGCTCCATCATCATCAAGGTCCGAATTATTCGAACGCGGATTATCTTTCCATCTTTTAAATGCTTTAAAACTGTTTGCAAGAGATTCTTTTAAAGTCACCTTTGGAGGGGCTGGGGGAGTAAAACGTTCACTTTGTTCAATGCGATCTAGTTCATCTAGATAGGAAGACGGAGCGCTCTGATCAAGCGACAATCCAGAGATGAGCGCATTGAATTTTTTATCGATGAGATCTTTCTCATCTTCACCGTGATTCTGAGGTGAATCAGCCTCTCCGGGGGTCGAAGTCATGCTTTATATTCGCACAAACTTGGCCAATTGAGTAGAAAAGGGGCTAAATTATGAGCATGAACAATCTGCCCTATGGCACTTTGCGCGCCTTTCTGACTCCGTTCCTCATGATTCTCTTCCGTCCTAAGGTCAAAGGACTGCGCCATGTTCCAGCAACTGGGCCATTGATTATCGCCTCCAATCACCTTTCATTTAGCGATTCAATCTTTATGCCCCTTGTGGTGCCTCGCAAAGTAACTTTCTTGGCAAAGAGTGAGTACTTCACATCTCCTGGACCTAAAGGGTTCTTGAAGAAGTTGACCTTTATTGCACTCGGTCAAGTGCCAGTGGATCGATCTGGTGGCCGTCGCAGTGAAGCTGCCCTTATTACAGGGCTGCAGGTTTTGGCCGAGGGTAAGTGCATTGGAATCTATCCCGAAGGAACGCGTTCACCAGATGGACGTCTCTATAAGGGACGTACCGGAATTGCGCGCCTTGCAATTGAGTCAGGTGCTCCAATTGTTCCGGTTGCGATGTTTAATACAGAAAAAATTCAGCCTACCGGTCAAGTTGTCCCCAATATTAAACGAGTAGGTATGACCTTTGGCGAACCCATGTACTTTGATGGTGACTCCACTGATTTGCAGTATTTGCGTGAAGTCACCGACATCATCATGAAACGAATCCAAGAGCTATCTGGCCAAGAGTATGTCGATCAGTATGCAGTTAAAGCAAAGAAGAAGGATTCAACAATGGGCGAAGAAGAGAGCGATTAATCACGCCAGATCTAAGATTGAATCTGCGCCAATTGAATGAGGTAATTACAGGTCTGACACGTCTCACCTGAATCTGGAAGTTCACCCTCAATAACGCCAATAAGTTCCTCCAGCAGGCGAGAGAACTTTGCGCTATCTCGCTGCACCGGTAAGTAATGTTGGGTGACACCAAAGCCATATGCGCCATCGGCAGTCTCGGCTATTCCGTTGAGTTTCCAGACCAGCAACCCCATGGTGGCAACTGGGAATGCCTTACCTCGATCTGGGTTCTCCAATGCGTGTGCATATGCTTCAAGTTGAGGCGAATAGAAATCGGCATTGTCGCGATCTGAATCTGAAACCTTGCAATCGATAATTCCAACGCTGCCATCTTCATAATGTGCCAGGAGATCGTAAATTCCCAATATTTTCCAAGAAGTTTGTCGTCCGCCAATTACAAGTGGTGCTGATTTAACCCATTGACCCCATTGCTTGACTACTCCTGTAGGAAGTGATGGATCTAGATCTTGCATAGAGGCTCTACGAAAATGTTCCTCCTGCGCATCAGCAAGTGGCTTGACTAGAGGAAATTGACCTGGCATGGTGACTTTAAACCAATATTTAATCCAGAGACATCTCTTACATGTGGAGAGACCAAATGTGAGATCTGAGGGTGCGATTGTGTCGCGAGCGGGTTTATCTGGGCGGGTGATCTTTATCTGGCTCATTGTGCGATTAAATCACGAGCTGCAGTTGTAATGACGAGTATTCCTAAAATCGTGATGACGATTCCACCCATGGCTCTTAAAAAAATGAGACGTCGTGCATCTGTTGCCAACCATGCGCGCGCCGTGCCAGCAAGCAATCCCCACGTTGAGTCAAGAAAGAATGCCAAGATGGCAAAGATTGCGCCCATCAAAAGCAATTGCTGTGAAATATGACCTTGATCTTTATCTACAAAAGGTGGGAGCACGGCCGCAAAGAAGACGATGCCTTTGGGATTTAGAGCACCTACCCAAAATCCATCGCGAACACAGTGCCAAAGAGTTGGCTCTGCTGTTTCAGTTGCGCTACTCATATCGGCTGCATGGATCGCCCTCTTCCTCCATGCATCAACGCCTAAGTAGACCAGATAGATACCGCCGCCCCATTGGACCGCGGCATAGAGAAATGCAGAACGCGAGAGCAACGGTCCAAAACCAAGTGCCACTACAACTGAAAGGGTGAGCGCCCCAGTGGAGTTACCAAGAACGGTGAGAACTGCGACTCGTCGACCCCAGGAGATTGCACGTGCAATAACGAAGAGAACACTCGGCCCAGGGGCCAAAATAATTGCAACAGTAGCGATGAGGTATTCACCGATTCGTGAGGGAATTACTAACCCTGCAATATTCATGGCGTAATCATAGATGTGGGAAAAAGATATGGCCCCGAAATCTCTCTCGGGGCCATATCGCAAGATATTACTTATTTGCCACGTGCTTTAGCGATGGCATGAAGTAAGTGGTAACCAATGACAGCAACCAGGGTTCCATTGACGATACCGGTGAAGGTGTAGTCGCCCTTAGTCCATGAGTAATCGGCGATACCGATAATGATTGCTGAGGCCACAACCAGCAAATTGATCGGATTTGAAAAATCAGATCGGCTATCTACCCAGATACGCGCGCCGAGAATACCGATCATTCCAAAGAGAGCAGTTCCTGCTCCACCGAGTGCACCCATTGGAGTTGCCGCAAGAACTGCACCAAACTTAGGTGAGAGTGACAGGAGGATTGCACCAATACCTGCCACCCAATACGCAGCAGTTGAGTAGACGCGGCTGGCTGCCATAACTCCGATATTTTCTGCATAAGTAGTAGTTCCAGAACCACCACCGGCGCCGGCGAGTGTTGTTGCAACACCATCTGCCATCAGAGCATTACCCATCTGGTTATCAAGATCTTTTCCAGTCATTGCAGCAACGGCCTTGACGTGGCCGACGTTCTCAGCAATAAGCACAAGAACAACAGGAAGGAAGAGGATCATGATGCTGAATTTAAATGTTGGCGTTTCAAATGTTGGAGCTGCAACCCATTTCGCAGCCTTAATTCCGTCGGTGTTGACGTAACCAAGTGCGAGCGCGGCGATGTAACCAATAGCAAGACCGAGGAAGATGCTGATGCGACCGATCATGCCGCGAGAGAATGCAGCAAGTACTCCAATTGAAACGAGAGTAATTATTCCAATCATCGTTGCGTGCTCATCGACTACTTTGCCTCCGACAAGACCCTGGAAATTATTCTTGGCAGCAGGAGCGAGATTGAATCCGATCAACATCACGATTGCACCTGTGACAACAGGTGGCATCAATGTATTGATCCAGCCAATGCCCGCTGCACGAACAATGAGACCAACGATAATGAGAACTGCACCGGTAAAGACGATGCCACCAAGAGCACCTGCCATGCCGCCACCTTCTGCACCCATCGCAGCAGAGATTGGTCCAAGGAAGGCAAATGATGAGCCGAGATAGCTTGGAACTTTATTCTGTGTGATAAGTAGGAAGAGGAGAGTTCCAACGCCCGAGAAGAAAAGCGTCGTTGTTGCAGGGAAGCCTGTAAGGATTGGTACCAGGAATGTTGCTCCGAACATGGCAGCGATATGCTGCAAGCCCAGGCCGATCGTAAATGGCCAGCTCAGACGCTCTTCAGGGGCTACAACCTCGCCTGACTTCACCGATGAGCCGTCGCCATGGAGTTTCCATGTAAATAGTGACACGTTGATTTCCTTCCTCGAATACTGCCCAGATAGGCGCAGCAGGCCAGGATGACCAGTTAAAAGGGTAGAACTGTGAGCCAGGCAACCCTTGAGTAGCCCTCGGCGAGTCGGAAAGGTGTCAGAGTTGCCTTTACCCCTGCTATCGGATTCAATAGCGCCCTATATATCGTATCGATATATATTTCACGATATATCGGGTAGAACTCTGCAGGGTTGATGGCCGTTGGAGCCAAGGAGAAGGAGGGCAGCGATGCGTTCACGCGCTGAGTCACTCGAATTTGCCCTTCTTGGTCTTCTTTCGCAGAGCCCATTACATGGTTATGAGCTGCGTAAACGAATCAGCGCCATTTTCGGCCCTTTCCGGGCTCTCTCATTCTCAGTGCTCTATCCGCAGCTTCGCCGCATGCTTGAAGCTGGTCTAATTAAAGAGACTGCCGCCGATTCTGCATCACGACGCTCACGCATTGTCTATGCGATCACTGAGGCCGGCAATAATCGATTCGTTGAATTAGCAGAGAGTGTTAACTCAGAAGCCTGGGAAGACGATGGATTTGAAATCCGTTTCGCCTTCTTTAGTCCAACTTCGACAAAGAACCGAATCAGAATTCTTGAAGGGCGTCACCGTCGACTTCAAGAGAAGGCCGAGATGCTCCGAGTTGAACTCGAGCGCTCGCCTTCAGGTATCGATAAATATCTAGAAGAGTGGCGCCGCCATTCGTTGGAATCGGCTATGCGAGAAATTGCTTGGCTTGAGGACATGATCAAAACCGAGAGGAAATAGAGTGAAAATCACGACTGGAAAGGGCGACATCCGCGTTGCCATCGTTGGTGTAGGAAACTGCGCTAACTCATTGGTTCAAGGTGTGACCTATTACAAGGACGCTGCTGCTGATCAAGAGATCCCAGGTCTCATGCATGCAACAGTTGGCGCCTATCACATCAGCAACGTTAAGTTCGTTGCCGCCTTCGATGTAGATGCAAAGAAGGTTGGATTAGACCTTGCCGATGCAATCTGGGCGAGCGAGAACAACACCATTAAATTTAGCGATGTCGCAAAGACCGGAGTTGAAGTTCTTCGCGGAACCACTCTCGATGGTCTTGGCCGCTACTATCGCGAGACAATCAAAGAATCAACTGCTGCGCCTGTAGATGTTGTTGCAACGCTGAAGGAAGAACAAGTAGATGTACTCATCTGCTACCTTCCAGTCGGATCTGAAGAAGCTGCAAAGTTCTACGCACAGTGTGCAATCGATGCAGGATGTGCCTTCGTAAACGCACTTCCAGTCTTTATCGCATCAGATCCAGCCTGGGCTAAGAAGTTTGAAGATGCAGGTCTTCCAATCGTCGGAGATGACATCAAGAGCCAGGTCGGTGCAACTATTACTCACCGCATCATGGCCAAGTTATTCCAGGATCGTGGAGTTCATCTAGATCGTACCTACCAACTCAATGTTGGTGGAAATATGGACTTTAAGAACATGCTTGAGCGCGATCGCCTTGAGTCAAAGAAGATCTCGAAGACCAACTCTGTGACATCCCAGCTCGATCACGACATGGGTGAGAAAAACGTCCACATCGGACCTTCTGATTACATTCCATGGCTAGATGACCGCAAGTGGGCATATGTTCGCCTTGAGGGTCGTGCCTTTGGTGATGTTCCTTTGAATCTTGAATACAAGCTCGAAGTATGGGATTCACCAAACTCAGCTGGAGTGATCATTGATGCACTTCGCTGTGCAAAGATCGGTCTAGATCGCAAGGTTGGTGGAGCACTTCTTTCACCTTCGTCATACTTTATGAAGACACCTCCTGTTCAGTACACAGATGAGCAGGCACATGACAAGACAGAGGCATTCATCGCCGGAACTCTTGAACGTTAATCACACACTCTCTCGGTAATAAAAACGCCCGGCCTGCTTACGCAGACCGGGCGTTTTTTAACCTCTCACGGAGAGTTGAGGGTTAAATCGTCGCATCCTGTGGGGTACGACGAAGATGGATTAACCCTGCAATAGAGAGAAGCAGCATCAGTACACCGCCGATTAGCGCAGCTAACGCTGCATAACCCGCGATTACACCCAGAGTTCCGAAAGCATATGCTTCAAGCAACATTCCACGAAGCGTGTTACCCATAAACAAAGTCTGTCGAAGTTCTCCATACTTTGCGATCTCTTCAGGGGTACCGGTTCCTCCGCGTACCATCCCCATGTATTTTCCAGAGGCTTCTGAGTAAGTCATTGGAACTCCAGCTACTGCGATTGCAGATGCCTTCATGTGCTCCCAGATATATAGATCTGAGTAATCACGAGCCATCTCGCCAGTTGTTACTTTCTGCTCTGCCCACTTTGCAAGCTGATCCTTTGTTGCTTCAGGCATAGCTTCGACTGCAGGAAATGAGATGTTCTGATTTTCTAGTTGACTTTTAACTGAATCGTTTGCAAATGTTGCGCCCCAGTTAAGAAGGCCAGCTGCAACAAATAAAAAGACAGCGAGTGCGAATCCAACTGAAGTGACAATTCCATCAAATGTACGACGTTTCATTTATTCTCTCCTTGGTGTGCTTAATTGTTGAGCACGATCCAAGTAGATCTTGATTTATGAGAGAGTTATATCGAATGAGCAAGTGCTAGCACTCGCTACGATTTAGTGAGTGCTAGCACTCAATCTATGTGACGGTTGCACAAAGTATTTCCATCAGCATCGATGACATAATGTGAACACGCAACATTAAGGCGATCAAAGGCAGCATCTCCGTAGTGAGTACGAAATGCCAGAGCTAACAAGACTCGCACGTTTGTATCGCCATCGGATTTAATATTGAAGACTCGAGCTGCACGACTGACGGTATTCTCAACGACCTTTTCGCTATGAGCAGTCTCTCGAGCGATAGAGGCATTGGATTTGCCTTCGCAGACCAGTCCAAGTACTAGTTGTTCAAAAGGAGTGAGCTCGCGTTGGGCGATAGTGATATCTGTGGCCATTTCTTCTGAACCATCCTCTCCGGTAGGCCGTGCGCTTATTCTCCTCCTATTTATTTCAACAATGTCGTAGTAGCCTCTACTCATGAGTAACATCACATGTACGACCAACGGCAGCGTCCTAACCGTAGCCTTCGACCGCCCCGAGAAGATGAATGCTCTAACTCGGGATATGTATGCCGATCTGGCTCGTGCGCTCAATGACGCAGCCGGTGACTTTGCCATTCGTGCTGTTCTGCTGACCAGCACCGGAGATCACTTCACCGCAGGCAATGACATTCGTGACTTCATGGAACACCCTCCAACGACAGAAGATTCGACAGTTGCTGCATTCCTTGGGGCGATACTCGAATTTCCAAAGCCGCTCATCGCAGCAGTGAAGGGAAATGCAGTGGGCGTTGGTACCACGATGCTCCTTCACTGTGATGTTGTCGTGGCAGACCCGGGCGCACACTTTTCAATGCCTTTTGTATCTCTGGGTCTTGTGCCTGAAGCAGGCTCAAGTCTTCTCTTTCCGGCACTGGTTGGATACCAGCGTGCTGCGAAGATCTTTATGACGGGTGAGACCTTCTCGGCAGAAAGTGCCAAGGAGATGGGGCTAGTCGCAGAAATTTCTGCAGATCCAATTGTTGAAGCGATGAAGATTGCAACGCAGATTGCAGCTCAACCACCGACGGCAATCATCAACACAAAGGCACTCATCAAGGCAAGCAAGCACGACGCAGTTGCCGCCGTGATGAAGGCTGAATTCGAACTCTTCTCATTAGCTCTGACATCAGAGGAAGCGATGCAAGCATTTATGAATTTTATGGCCAAGAAGGCTGCCGAAAAAGAGAAGGGTGGAAAGTAATGACCATTGCAGGAGACTTAAGCGGCAAGAAAATCTTTATCACTGGTGGCTCACGAGGTATCGGCCTAGCCATCGCGCTACGTGCTGCTGCAGATGGTGCATCAGTTGCAATCGCCGCAAAGACAGCCGATCCAAATCCAAAACTTCCCGGCACGATTTTCACGGCAGCAAAAGAGATTGAGGCTGCCGGGGGAGTAGCCCTGCCAATTCAGTGCGATATTCGCGACGAAGGGCAGATTGCCGAAGCTATTGCCAAGACAGCAGCCGAATTTGGCGGAATAGATATTCTGATCAACAATGCGAGTGCGATCAATTTAACGCCAACCCTTGCAACTCCAGCTAAGCGATTTGATCTCATGTTCGATGTCAATGTGCGCGGGACGTTCTTGACTTCGCAGGCTGCGATTCCACATCTCAAAGAGGCCGCTGCGGCAGGTCGCAACCCTCACATCCTGACACTTTCGCCTCCGCTTTCCATGAAGGCAAAGTGGTTTAAGAATCACGTGGCATACACGATGGCAAAGTATGGAATGTCGATGTGCGTCCTAGGTATGGCAGAAGAATTTAAGCGAGATGGGATTGCTGTTAACGCATTATGGCCGCGTACAGCTATTGATACTGCAGCCCTTCAAATGATTCCGGGAGTCGATACTGCAGCCTGTCGTACCGCTGAAATTCTCTCGGATGCAGCCTATGTAATCCTTAATCGAGATGCCAAAGAAAACTCTGGTAATTTCTATGTAGATGATGAAGTTCTAGCAAGTGTTGGAATTATCGATTTAGATAAATACGCCGTGGTCCCAGGGACGAAAGATTTCCTTCTCGATTTCTTCCTGGATTAAGATCTGACTATGAACGTGGCTCAAGAACCCCTTGGTATGTTTGCAGGATTACCCCTTCATCCACTTCTAGTTCACGGTGCAGTCGTCCTTGTTCCACTTGTTGCTATTGCAGCTTTGGTGATGTCGTACTTACCAAGTTTTTCACGGCGCCATGGCAAGATCATTTTGGGGCTTGCCGTTGTCGCCCAAATCTGCGTATTTCTAGCCAAGATCAGTGGTGAGGCTTTTGAAGAGATTCTCAATAAGAATGTCCAACAACATGCCGAGCTCGGTGAAATTGCGCCCCTGGTAACAATTCCTATGGTTGTCTTGATATATCTTCGCTGGCGCATGGATAGATCGGGTTCCACATTTGGTTCGGTACTCATCAGGCGCCTGACATCGGTAGCCCTTGTTGTAGCTAGCCTTGCCAGCCTTGTCGTTATCTTTTTAGTCGGACATTCTGGTGCTAGCTCTGTGTGGGATTGGGTCGATAAGCTTTAAAGAATGCGGTGCTCAGCAATGCGCTTGCAACTGAGCCCACAATCACAGCAACGACTGCGATATTTTGCATATCCTGATTTTCAAAGGCTAGGTCTGCGATAAATAGCGCAACAGTAAATCCGATACCGGCAGCACTTCCAGTTGCAACCAGTTTTCTGAGCGAGGCATCACTTGGAAGTTGCGCCACACCCACCTTTGCAGAGGCTTTGGCTGCAAGTACAACTCCCAGTGGTTTACCAATCACCAAGCCTAGAAAAATACCCCACGCTATAGGCGAAGAGAGAGCCTGCGATATCGAATCTCCCGTGATGACAACACCAGTATTGGCCATGGCAAAGATGGGCACGATAATGAAGGATGAATATGGATGTAATTTCTCCTCGAGAAATTCGATGTAGGAAACCTGGCCGTCATCAATATCCTCAAGGTCGGTATCGGTTTTTTCGATATTCGGTGTGAGGAGTCCAAGTATTACACCGGCCAACGTGGGATGAACACCAGTGCGATAGAGCCCGTACCAAAGCAGTACACCACAAAGAATGTAGATAAAAATAGATCTAACCTTGATTGCGTTAAGGGTGACAATCAGCAGAATAGAACAGATAGATGCCAACATCCAAGAGAATGCAATACCAGTCGAATAGACGATCGCAATGATTAAAATCGCACCAATATCGTCAATTACAGCAAGTGCCAGTAGAAAAGATCGAAGCGATAATGTGACAACCGGCCCCATCATCGCGAGCAAGCCCACAGCCAGGGCAATGTCAGTTGCAACCGGAACAGCCCAGCCCTCGGGTGCGACATCACCGGCGATCATCAAGTAGATCACCGCAGGAATTGCCATACCGCCCACTGCTGCAATGAAGGGCATCGCCGCTTTCTTTATCGAAGCCAGATGGCCCGATACAAGTTCCCGCTTTATCTCCAACCCCACAACAAAGAAGAAAATTGTCATCAAGCAGTAGTTAACAACTTTCAAAAGAGTTAATTTGAGGAAGAAGATTCCACTTTCAATCGAGAATCCCAATGCAAGAAATTCGAAATATCTCTCCGAGACTGGGGAGTTAGCCAGGATTAATCCCAGGGCTGCGGCGACAATTAATAAAATGCCAGAAGACGATTCCTTGTGAAGGAACTCTCGCAGTGGTGAGATCTTGCGGGCCATTTCGTGAGTCTATCTGACGTCAGTGTTGGGAAAGTAAAAACCCCCGCCAAGTAGCTGACGGGGGTTTTACGCGATACTTTTTAGATATCGAAGTAGAGTTCAAACTCTGCTGGATGTGGACGTAGGCGAACGTAATCAACTTCCTGCTTACGCTTCCACTCGATCCACGTCGAGATGAGATCTTCTGTAAAGACTCCACCCTGAGTAAGGAATGCATGGTCAGACTCGAGGCTATCGAGAACTGCATCAAGTGACCCTGGCACCTGTGGGATTGCGCGAGCTTCATCGCCCTCGAGTTCGTAGAGATCCTTATCAACTGGAGCAGGTGGTTCAATCTTGTTGAGGATTCCATCGATACCGGCCATCAACATCGCTGCAAATGCTAGGTATGGGTTAGATGATGGATCTGGGCAACGGAATTCGATGCGCTTTGCTTTTGGACTTGAACCTGTAATTGGAATGCGGATACATGCAGAACGGTTACGCGCTGAGTAGACAAGGTTTACAGGAGCCTCATAACCTGGAACCAAGCGGCGATATGAGTTCACTGTTGGGTTGGTGAATGCAAGAAGTGATGGAGCATGCTTCAAGAGTCCACCGATATACCAACGTGCCACATCTGAAAGATCGCCGTATGTTCCTGCTTCGAAGAAGAGTGGCTTGCCATCTTTCCAGAGAGATTGGTGAACGTGCATTCCTGAACCATTGTCACCAAAGAGTGGCTTAGGCATAAAGGTTGCAGTCTTACCGCCTTCCCAGGCCACGTTACGGATGATGTACTTGAACTTCATAAGTTCATCACCGGCTGTGAGAATATCTGTGAAGCGGTAGTTGATCTCCATCTGGCCAGCAGTTCCCACTTCGTGGTGTGAACGCTCAACCTGTAGACCAGCACGACCGAGCTCCATCACCATCTCATCGCGAAGATCAGCGAATTGATCAGTTGGTGAAACTGGGAAATATCCACCCTTGATGCGTGTGCGGTATCCGCGGTTTGGTGTTCCATCTGGATCTGCGACGATGCCGGTATTCCATGCACCCTCGTAAGAATCAATGTGATGGTAAGCCTCATTCATTCCTGTCTTGAAGCGAACTGCATCAAACACATAAAACTCAGCCTCAGGTGCAAAGAATGCCTGATCAGCAATTCCAGTTGATTTCAGGTAGTCAACGGCCTTCTTCACAACGCCACGTGGATCACGGGAGTAAGGAGTGTTATCGGTTGGGTTATGCACTGAGAAGATGATGATGAGGGTCTTCTCAAGACGGAAAGGATCGATATATGCAGATTCTGGAACAGGAAGTAGTTTCATATCTGACTCGTGGATTGACTGGAAACCACGGATTGAAGAGCCATCAAACATCAGACCATCTGTGAAGACTGCCTCATCAAATGATTCAACGGGAACGTTGAAGTGATGCTGAATTCCTGGAAGATCTGTAAAACGAACATCGACAAGTTTTACATCTTCCTTCTTGATGTATGCAAAGATTTCTTGTGCATTCTTAAACATGGAGTACTCCGATTTTTCTTGTAATCGAACTGAGACGCTCGGCTCTGAGGCTCTTCGAGATGGCTTAACCCTAGATCCCGTAGGTAAAAAAGGCATCATCGCCGTGTTACATCCTTGTTACATCAGCCTCGGATAGGCTTGCGACCATGGCTTCAGACGATCGTGATCCTCGTTTCCCGCGGGTGAGCCAGGGCCGGAGAATGTTGGGTCTACTCATCGACTGGGCTATGTGTTACGCGATCGCAGTTGGCTTCTTTGCAGAGATCGGGCGCTTATCGACTGGCACTGTCATTCTGCTGATCTTCTTCTTTCAATATCTGCTCTTTACGATGCTGGGAGGTGCCACAACAGGCCATCGCATCGTGGGACTCAAAATTGTTCGTTTTTCAGATGGTCAGATGCCGACCCCGTTGCAAGCCCTCATTCGCACAGTGTTACTTGTTCTGATCGTTACGGCGATTACCTTTGACCACAATGGTCGCGGCATCAACGAGCGAATGAGTAATACGGTTTTAGTTAAGACTCGTTAAGAAGGTAATAGATTTAGCGCTTAGGAATTCGAACGCTCTTTGGCATTGGACCCTTAGGAATCGGTAGTGACATGCCGCCAACTGCCTTAAGTCGAGCTCGCACCTCACGCATTTGATGCGCGGAGAGTGATTTCTTTAACTTCATTACATGTTTCTGTAATTTGCGAAGTGGGACTTGCCCTTCACCATCGCCAACCCAAATTTCATAGATTGGAACACCCGGTGCAAATCGCTCTGCATCTTTCCGGGCAGATTGAACGAGTTGTCGAGTGGCAATAGAACCTTCTGCAGTAAGAACAATTCCAGCACGGCCAACGCTGCGATGGACCATATCTTGATTCTTATTTACTGCAACCGCAGGTGTTGTTGTCCAACCTTTGCGGATAGCCATCAAAACGCTTGCTCCAGCACCAATCTGTCCCTCAACGTTGGCAAAGCTCGCGCTCAGCGCGATACGAGAAAAAATAAAGAGCGCGGCAAGTGCGGCAAGAGGAAGTGAGATAAAGCCAAAGTAATATGGATGTCCAACCGCAAATCCGATACCGATTCCTGCTGCAAGCACTGCCACAAAGATCAGCGCTAGAAGGCTTCCGATCCATGGCTTAACACTTTTAGTTAATGAATAGGCATCACGAATTGCTTGGAAACGTGGCTTCTTTATCTTTGGCTCTTTATTCTTCTTCTTAAACATGTGCGTTAGTTTAGGGGAGCGGGGGCAGTTCCACCAAGACGGACAGGCGCCCAGCGTTGACCTTCATGGCTATCTGGATATTCTGATTGAACCCTTAATAAAAGTTCAGTCATTGCTGCCTTTAGTTGCGCCTCACCCTCGTCAACACTGGAGTCTTTGCTGAAATAAATCGGGTTCCCAAAAGCTACTGAAATTGGAAATTTATTGCGTCGCAGATTTCGCTTCACTTTTTTAGTCCAAATGCGTTGCGATCCCCATACGGCTGTTGGAATAACAGGAACACCAGCACCCATGGCCAATCTCACCGCTCCCGATTTAAATTCTTTCAATTCAAAACTGACAGAAATTGTTCCTTCCGGAAAAATTCCAATGATTTCACCCGACTTCAAAGCACGGAGTGCGGCTACAAAAGAGGCTGAACCGCTTGAGCGATCAACGCTGATGTGGTGCATACCGCGCATGAGCGGTCCCGCGATTCTATTGTCGAATATCTCTTTCTTGGCCATAAATCGCACATACCTTTTGACTGGAAGTGCAGCAGTGCCAATAAGTGCGAAATCTAAATACCCAATGTGATTCATTGCAAGAATTGCACCACCCGTGCGCGGAATATTCTCATCGCCTTTGAAATCAAATTTAAGGCCGAGATACTTCCAGAACGATTTTAAAACAACTACGACTGGGGGATAGACCAGATCGGCCACGTTACTTGCTTCCTGCTTGCGCTTTGGATTCCATGGCCTGACGGTAGAGGCGTCCTGCGCGATAGCTGCTGCGCACCAATGGGCCGCTCATAACACCTAAGAATCCAACCTCAGTTGCTTCTTGCGCAAGCTCGACGAACTCTTCTGGTTTAATCCATCGCTCCACCGGATGATGCTTCATCGTCGGACGTAGATATTGAGTGATGGTGATCAGGTCACAGCCTGCTGCATGCAGATCAATGAGGGCTTGTGAAATCTCTTCACGAGTTTCACCCAAACCTAGAATTAAGTTGGACTTTGTAATCAATCCATAGTCACGAGCTTGAGTGATGACATTGAGTGAACGTTCATATGTAAACGCTGGACGGATTGTTTTGAATATTCGCGGAACAGTCTCGAGATTGTGCGCAAAGACTTCTGGTGCTGCATCAAATACTTGATTGAGAAGATCAGGGTTTCCACTAAAGTCCGGAGCCAACATCTCAACACCGCAACCCGGATTAATCTCGTGGACTTTGCGGATCGTCTCGGCATAGAGCCAAGCACCTTCATCCTCAAGATCATCGCGCGTAACACCTGTAATCGTTGCGTACTTCAGACCCATTGACTTTACTGATTGCGCAACCTTGCGTGGCTCTTGGCGATCAATCGGAAGAGGCTTTCCGGTATCGATATTGCAGAAATCGCAGCGACGAGTACAACGTTCGCCGCCGATGAGGAAGGTCGCTTCCTTATCTTCCCAACACTCAAAAATATTTGGACACGCTGCTTCTTGGCAGACAGTGTGGAGGCCTTCGCTCTTCACCAGGGTGCGCAAACGGGTGTATTCCGGGCCCATAATGGCGCGCGTCTTAATCCACTCAGGTTTTCGCTCAATAGGTGTTTGAGCATTGCGAGCTTCGATGCGCAACAATTTACGATCCTCAGGATGTGTCGTCATCTGCTCACCTTTGCTAGCGACTCATACATAAATTTTTCAACCACGGGTAGAACTTCTGCAACGCTAATACTACGGCCGAGTTCGACCTCAAGCGAAGTGACAGAAGCATCACTGATACCACACGGGATAATGGCCTCAAATGCATTGAGATTGGGTGCAACATTGAGAGCAAATCCATGCATTGTCACTCCACTGGCGACTCGAATACCAATGGCGGCGATTTTGCGTTCACCTTTCTCGTCGACAACCCAGACACCAGAGCGCCCCTCAACGCGGGTTGTCGAAAGCCCTAATTCGCGACAAGTTGCAATGAGTGCTGATTCGATTTCACGGACAAATCCGACGAGTTCAGTTGGTTTTGCTAGACGAATAATTGGATATCCAACAATTTGACCCAAACCATGCCATGTGATTTTTCCACCGCGATCGACATCGATGACAGGGGTTCCATCCTGTGGTCGCTCGTGATCTTGGGTTCTCTTGCCTGCCGTAAAGACTGATGGATGTTCTAACAATAAAAGTGTGTTTTCGCGATCACCGGCCGCAATCTCGCGATGCAGGGATCGCTGCAGTTCTAGAGCTTCTGTGTACTCCATGATCCCTGCACGCTTAAGTGCAATTGGGGAGGAAGAGATAGCTGAGTCGGCAACTGGCACAGCCCCAGCCTAAAGGTAGGCTTGGCTCATTGCTAATCCGACCTAATCGCCCTTACGAAAGGCCCATATCACCGTGTCAACAACTACCAAAAACCGTAAGCCATTTGCGCTAGCCATGTTGGTGGTGATTGCCTGGTTCATAGTCAGCGGAATATTTGGCCCGCTCTTCGGCAAGTTGACCTCTGTGCAGGAAAATAACAATTCATCATTTTTGCCGAAGGGCGCGGAAGCAACACAGGCATCCGAAGTCATCGCCACATTTTCAGATAAGGATTCCTTTACCTTCCCAACCCTGATTCTCTTCGAAGGAAAGGGCGACCCAGCAACCTTTGCAACGATTAATTCTTATCTTTCTGGAGTAGGCGATCTCACACTCGGTGGAACCACGGCGAAGATCTCTGATTACTTGGCACCAGGACAACAGATCACAGCATTTCCATCACAGGATGGTCAGGCGATTCTTGCCAATATTCCATTAGATGGCACCGCACTTGCTGAAATTTTGCCTAACGATGAACCAGTTCTCCCAGCAATCATTGAAGTCCTTCGTGAAGACATTGCGCCTATCGCTCAGGCAAATGGTCTAGATCCATATGTAACGGGTCCGGGAGGTCTCTTTGGTGATCTCTTTGCAGCATTTGGAAGTATAGATTCAACACTTCTTCTGACGACACTAGGCGTCGTTGCGCTCATTCTGATCATTGTCTATCGCTCACCGATTCTCTGGATTATTCCGCTTCTCTCTTCACTCTTTGCCTTAACTCTTGCTGGCGGCATCGTCTATCTCCTTGCAAAGAACGACATCATCGATGTCGATGGTCAGTCGCAGGGAATTCTCTCGATCCTGGTAATCGGAGCTGCTACCGATTACGCACTCTTATTAATTGCCCGTTATCGCGAAGAGCTTCATCTTCACGAAAGTCGTTTTGCTGCAATGCGCACTGCCTACAAGGGTGTGTGGGAACCAATTCTTGCCTCCGGTTCAACTGTTGCAATCTCTCTCCTCATTCTCCTCTTTAGCCAACTTTCAAATACGGCAGGTCTTGGCCCTATTGGAGCAATTGGAATCGTATGCGCGATGTTTACGATTTTGACTTTGCTTCCAGCATTTCTGCTTATCTTCGGACGTTGGATATTCTGGCCACGTCGTCCACTTTTTGACGGTGACGATCATGTAATGACTGGTGTGTGGTCGAAAGTGGGTAGCACCGTTGGTCGTAATCCTCGTAAAGCGTGGGTTATTTCCGGATCGATACTTCTACTTTTTGCCTTTGCTTCGACAACCCTAAAGACTGATGGTCTTGGAACGATCGACACCTTTACCGGAAATCCGGAGTCTGTCGTTGGTCAGAAGAAGTTAGAGACTCACTTTCCTGGCGGAGAGGGAGATCCAACACAGGTTGTCTTGACTGCTGCAAAGATTGAGCAGATGGCAGCAGCGCTCAAGAATGCCCCAGGTGTTACCGATGTAACTCCACAGTTGGCAGCTATTCCAATACCTGGTCAGCCTCTTCCAGAGGTCGCCGAAGTTAATGGCAAAGTAATTCTCAATCTCACGCTGAATAAAGCACCAGATAGCGTTGAAGCTGGAAATGACATTCCAGAGATTCGCCGTATTGCTAAATCTGTTGATCCTTCTGCTCTGGTAGGTGGAACCAGTGCTGTCTACTTCGATGTGCGCACTGCAAACTCTGAAGATAATCGCACAATCATTCCGATTGTGCTCCTCGTGATTACGTTAATTCTTGGACTGCTTCTGCGTAGCATCTTGAGCGCAGTGCTTCTGCTTGGAACCGTGGTTCTCTCATATTTTGCCACACTGGGAGTCTGTGCTCTGGTCTTCAACCACATCTTTGACTTCCCAGGCGGAGATAACTCCTTCCCACTCTTTGCATTCATATTCCTAGTGGCACTGGGAATTGATTACAACATCTTCTTGATGACACGCGTCCGGGAAGAGTCGCTAAAGATCGGTACGCGAGCCGGTGTAATTAAAGGACTCACGGTCACCGGCGCTGTCATTACATCTGCTGGCGTCGTTCTCGCTGCGACCTTTGCTGTCCTTGGTCTTCTGCCACTTGTTCCACTTGCTCAACTTGGGTTTGCAGTGGCCTTTGGTGTCTTGCTCGATACGATCATTGTTCGTTCGATTTTGGTTCCAGCACTTGTGCATGAGATTGGCCCTAAGGTCTGGTGGCCATCAAAGCTTGCCAAGGAGTCAGTGAAGTAACCCATGCGCGTTGGTATTGCAGGTTACGGGTTAGCAGGCCGCGTCTTCCACGCACCACTACTTAAGGGGTGCGGTTACGAAGTAGCCTCCATCCTGACTACCAATGCCGAACGCGTGCAGCAGGCAAAGAACGACTTTCCACAATGCACTGTCTTCTCTGATTTGGATGCTTTCTTGGACTCCACTTTAGATCTTGTGGTTATCGCCTCAAGTAACGTGGCGCATCTGCCTCAGACCAAAGCAGCACTTGAGCGAAAAATCCCTACTGTCGTAGATAAGCCAATGGGGAGAAACGTTGCCGAAGTGCAAGAGATGCTTGATCTAGCCGCAAAGAATCAAACGCTCTTAACAACGTTTTTTAACCGCCGCTGGGATAGCGATAGTTTGACGATCAAGAAGTTGTTGGCATCTGGCGAGATTGGAACTCCATTTAGATTCGATGGTCGCTTTGAACGTTATCGCCCCGAGCGAAACTTGGCTTCTTGGAGAGAGAATCTCTCTCCACATGATGGCGGAGGGCTACTTCTCGATCTGCAATCTCATTTGATCTCGACTGCTTTGGATTACTTTGGTCCGGCCGAGGTCGTTAGCGCCAGCGTGCGTTCAATCCGTGGCGGATCAGATGATGATGTAACCGTCACCTTGAAGCATGAATCTGGGGTTGATTCATATTTAGCGGCATCTGCAATTAGTGGTGCACCAGGACCTCGCGTTCGTTTACTTGGCTCACAAGGAGCATTGGTCATCAATGATCTTGATCCGCAAGAAGATGCGCTGCGTCGTGGAGAGATTCCGTTTGATGGCAAGTGGGCGAGGCCAATGATCAATGAGGCTTTAATCCACCGCGGTAGCGATGAGATTGCAGTCGAGAGCGTCTCTGGAAATTACGCGGCCTTCTACACTTTGGTAGCGCAGGCAATTGAGACTGGGGGAGCAGCTCCAGTCTCTCTGGATGATGCACTTCGCGTTGCTCAGATCATCGAAAAGGCACGTGAAATAAGTGTCAGATAACACTCTTCCCATAGTCGTTGTGGGTGCAGGACTGGCAGGACTAAGCGCAGCTAAGACACTTATTGATGCCGGCTTTGAAGTTCGTATTCTTGAAGCCAGTGCAAATGTGGGTGGTCGTGTACAAAGTGATGAAATCAATGGCTATCGACTTGATCGAGGTTTTCAACTCATCAATGCAAATTATCCAGAACTTCGCTCTCTCAATATCGTTGACGCGATAGATTTCATTTCCGCGCCACGATGTGTCGATATCGCACTCGATGGCTCGGTAGTCCGACTAGGGGATCCGCGCAAATATTTACTCTCTGCCTTCAATACCCAATCTGGAACTATCGTTGAGAAGCTCGCATTCCTCAAGTACCTAGCTAGAAAATCCCCTCAAAATTCCAGTGTAGAAAGTGAATTGCTCAGCGCTGGCTGCGGAAAGCTCTACACGACAGTTCTTAAGCCCTTCCTCACCGGTGTGTTTCTATCTGATCCATCACGAGTCGATGCAATCGTTGGCAGAGAAATTATCAAAAGCTTCATAAGCGGAGCTCCAGGACTTCCTTCGCTTGGCGCTGGAGTTCTCACACAATCACTGGCAGCGCGAGTTGGAAATGTGGAGACTGGAGTTCAGGTCAATGCAATCTCTGCCGGGAAGTTAAATACGTCGATCGGTGAAATTTCAGCACGAGCGATCATCGTTGCAACCGATCAAACAACTGCTGCCCAGCTATTAGATATTGAAGATGTTGGACAGGACGTTGGATGTACGACGTGGTACCACTCAACGTTGGAAGCTCACTCGTTTGATGCAGCGTTACGAGTTGATGGGCTAGCAAGGGGTCCGATCGTTAATTCTCTAGCCCTTTCGCAACTCATTCCGAGTTGTGCACCTGCCGGCAGAACGCTCTTTTCCAGTACAACAATCGGTCATGCTTCTGAATCCGAGGTGCGCCGCCATCTGGCTTTGATGTGGCAGACAGATACAGCCGATTGGGAACTTGTTGCCAAATACGACATTAAGAATTCACTTCCGCTCTTTGCACCGGGTAATTCTCATGCTCAATCACTACAAGTGTCACCAGGAATTTATAGAGCAGGCGATTACTTAAGTGCGCCGTCACAAAACGGAGCCCTCGCATCAGGGCGACTTGCAGCCCTTGAGTTAATTAATTCTCTATAAGAGCATCAAGTGCTGAAGTCACGTGCGGGAAATCCCAGGTAAATCCAGCATCGATAAGTTTCTGCGGAATAACTTTCTTGGAACCCAGAACTTCAGAGGAGAAGCCTCCCAGAACAATTTTTAGCGCGATAGCGGGTGCGGGAAAAAGTGCTGGTCGACGCATCGCGCGTGCAAGTGCTGCGGTAAATTCTTGATTGGTTACTGGATTTGGCGATGTGAGGTTTATTGGGCCCTCAATTGGATGTTCTAATGCAAATGTGATGGCGCGAATTACGTCATGCAAAGTAATCCATGACCACCATTGCTTACCGGAACCTAGCTTTCCACCGAGACCAAATTTGAATATCGGTAGCATTTTTCCAAGTGCCCCGCCGGTTGGATCTAAAACTAGTCCGGTGCGAAGTTTGACTGTGCGCACTCCCGCGGCCAGATCTGCAGCCGCTTCCCATTCGCGACAGACCGCAGCAAGAAAATCATCTCCAACACGATCGCTCTCAACAACTGCGCGATTACCAGATTCACCATACCAACCAATTGCGCTAGCGCTGATGAAAACTTGAGGTTTCACTTCAGCAACTGCCTTTGCAATCGCTTCTGTTCCCAAAAGGCGTGAATTAAGAATTTGGGCTTTGTACTTCTTGGTCCAACGCTTATCGCCAACTCCAACTCCAGCCAGATGAATTACTGCATCAACGCCGGCAAGTGCTTGAGTATCAACGTATCCAGTAGTCGGATCCCATTGAATCTCATCGGGGGATACCGGAAGTCGACGCACAAGTCGCTGAACTGTATGACCTTCGCTCTTAAGGTAACCAACGAGGGCGCTACCGATTAATCCAGAAGCTCCAGTGATTGCGATGCGCTGAGGAAGTGCTGACATTAGAGCCCTAGATCAGATTCGAATGCGCCACCTTCGAGGCGATCTTTTAATGTGACGAGGAAGCGCGCTGCATCTGCACCATCGACTACTCGATGATCGTAAGAGAGTGCGAGATAGACCATCGAACGGATTGCAATTGTCTCTCCACCATCTTCGCCCCGTACAACCATTGGGCGCTTGACGACTGCGCCAAGTCCAAGAATTGCAACTTGTGGCTGATTAATGATGGGAGTGTCAAAGAGGGCACCGCGCGAACCAGTGTTGGTAAGAGTGAATGTTCCGCCACTGAGTTCATCCGGATTGACTTTGTTGTCGCGAGTACGTGCTGCAAGATCTGCAATCTTGCGCGCAACGCCACCCATATTGAGATCACCAGCATTAGCAATAACCGGAACAAGCAGTCCACGCTCAGTGTCTACTGCAATACCTAGATGTTCTGCACCGTGATAGATAATTTGATCGCCTTCAACCGATGAGTTCAGCACTGGGTGTTGTTTTAGCGCTTCGCAGACAGCAACTGCGAAGAATGGGAGGAATGAAAGCTTTACACCTTCACGCGCCTCAAACGAAGCCTTTGCACGATCACGCAGGCGAGCGATCTTTGTAACATCTACCTCGATCACCGTCGTCAACTGTGCCGAAACTGCAAGTGATTCCACCATGCGTGCAGCAATTACTTTACGTAGGCGAGACATTGTGACTGTCGTTCCACGTAACGGTGAAGCCGCAACCGGCGCACTGACACGATGTGCAGCAGGTGCTGTTGAGGTAGCAGCAGGTGTCGCAACTGGCTTAGCAGCAGCTTCTACATCTTCGCGGCGAATTCGTCCGCCGATCCCACTTCCCTTAACAGTTGCGAGATTGACACCCAAATCAGATGCAAGCTTGCGAACAATGGGAGTCACATATGAATCTTCTGGTTGAGATATAGGCGCTGCAGGTGGTGGTGGAGTTGGTGCAGCTACAGGTGCCGAAGTGATTGGAGCTGCGGCACCTGTAGCCGGTGTTGGAGTAGGTGGAGCAACAGGAGCTGATGCACTTCCGGCGGCACCAATAACGGCCAGACGTGCACCAACAGGAACTGTTGCATCTACTGCAACATCGATTGAAATGATCGTTCCTGCAACAGGTGAAGGAATTTCGGTGTCAACTTTGTCAGTTGATACTTCAAGTAACGCCTCATCTACTGCAACGCTATCGCCAACCCCTTTAAGCCAGCGAGTAACAGTTCCTTCACTGACACTCTCACCGAGTGCGGGCATCGTAATAATTGTTCCAGTCGCAGATGAAGGCGCTGCTGGTGCTGGAGCAGCGGCAACAGGAGCAGGTGCCGGAGCAGGAGTTGGTGCAGCTACTGGGGCTGCAACAGGTGCAGATGGGGTTGCAGGTGCTGCTGCACCGTCTTCAATAACTGCAAGATCTGCTCCAACAGGGACAGTTGCATCTACTTGTACAAGAATTTTTGTGAGCGTTCCAGAGACAGGTGAAGGGATTTCAGTATCAACTTTGTCGGTTGAGACTTCAAGCAGTGGTTCATCGACATTGATGTGATCACCTTCGGCTTTAAGCCAACGCGTGACTGTACCTTCGCTTACGCTCTCGCCAAGTGCTGGCATCTTTACAGAGAATGTCATCGTTGTTCTCCCTTATCCGTGTGCGTGAAGCGGTTTGCCGGCTAGAGCCATGTGCGCTTCGCCCATAGCTTCAGACATTGTTGGGTGTGCATGAATCAAAGGAGCAACATCATCTGCCGTTGCTTCCCAGTTAAAGATGAGTTGTGCTTCAGCAAGTAACTCACCGACGCGTGAACCAACCATATGGATACCAAGGACGGGGCCATTTTTGGCCGCTACTAATTTAATTGAACCTGCAGTGCCAAGAATTTGAGCCTTTCCATTTCCAGCCAAGTCGTAATTGAGTTCGACGACATCATGGCCACGCTCTTTCGCTTGGGCAGTTGTGAGGCCAACTGATGCAACCTCTGGCTCTGAATAAGTGACTCGAGGTACCCCGTCGTAATTGATTGGACGAGGATTAAGGCCGGCAATCTCTTCTGCAACCAGGATCCCTTCTTGAAAGCCAACGTGAGCTAGCTGCAGGGTAGGTATGAGATCACCAACAGCCCAGATTCCTGGAACGTTGGTGCGGCACTTGTTATCGACTAATACATAACCACGATCCATTGCTATGCCTTGTTCTTCATAACCGAGGTTTGCTGAGACAGGTCCACGGCCAACCGAGACAAGCAGAAGTTCAGCGCTGAAAGTGCGACCATCTTCGAGTTCGACGGTGACGCCATCTGCCGTAACTGTGTGAGATTTGAAACGAACACCGAGTTCGAAATTAATACCGCGCTTGCGATATGCACGCTCTAACAATTTAGATGAGGACTCATCTTCAAGAGCAATGAGGTGTGGCAATCCTTCGATAATCGTTACCTCAGATCCAAAGGACTTCCAGACGGAGGCGAATTCACAACCGATTACTCCACCACCGAGAACGATGACGCTCTTTGGGATGTAATCCAGTTTTGTACCGTGATCTGATGTGATCACTCGCTTTCCATCGATCTCGAGGCCGGGAAGTGTCTTTGCATATGAGCCAGTTGCCAATATGACGTTCTTGCCGGTGTAGCGCACGCCATTTACTTCAACAGTGTCACGGGAAACTAGCTTTCCGTATCCTTCAACAAATGTAATTCCGCGAGATTTAACCAGGCCTTGTAATCCCTTGTAGAGCTTAGAGATAACACCATCTTTATATGTGTTGACGCCATTCATATCGATTGAGTTGAGAGTGGCATTGATTCCGAAATGTGATGACTCGCGAGTCGAATCTGCTACTTCACCTGCATGCAGGAGTGCTTTGGTTGGAATACAGCCGCGGTGAAGACACGTACCACCGACTTTGTCTGCTTCGATCAGTACTACAGAAAGGCCAAGCTGGGCGCTTCGCAAAGCCGCGGCATAGCCACCACTTCCACCACCGAGTACTACGAGATCAACGTGAGACACGAATGCCTTCCTCCTCTGGTCAGCCGGCCACAATTCCTATAGGCGTATCTTGCCAGTCAGTCACGGCATTGACTAACTCGTCTCACGCGGAAAATCTCACAATGAGAGCCAGATAACGACCAAAGAGAGGCGAGGGCTCTTTATATTTGCGCCTTGGCAGCAGCAACCAGTGACCGTACGCCAATACCGGTTCCACCAACCGGGGTGTACCCGTGAGCTACGCGATCGTTGTATGCCGGCCCCGCAATGTCTAGGTGTAGCCATGGAAGTTCATCTGCGACAAACTCCTTAAGAAATATTCCAGCAACAAGCATTCCGCCCATGCGATCTCCAATATTTGCAAGATCTGCTACAGGTGAATCCAAGGAGGCACGTAACTCAGTTGGAAGTGGCATCGGCCAGAACTGTTCGCCAGTGTCTTGAGTGACTGCTAGGAATGCCTGCGATAGAGACTCGTTATTTGTCATAACCGCACTTGTTCGGGTACCGAGTGCAACAACTTGCGCTCCTGTTAAAGTTGCAATGTCAAATATGGCATCTAGATTCTTCTCTTGTTGTGCGCGTTGCAGCGCATCGGCTAGAACTAAACGACCTTCTGCATCGGGATTGAGAACTTCAACTGTCTTGCCACCATAGATTGTGATGATGTCACTAGGTCGAGTTGCATTGTCACTCACCATATTTTCAGCAAGTGGCGCCCATGCATCAACTGCAACGGGCAGCTCCAACGCGGCGATTGCTAGGACTGCGCTACACACTGCGGCAGCACCACTCATATCCGATTTCATCGCCTCCATTCCCAGCGCTGGTTTCAGTGCAAGTCCGCCGCTATCAAAGGTGATGCCCTTGCCAACGAATGCGTATTTCTTGGCAGGCTTTCTCTTTCCGGTGGGGGTGTAAGAAATTCGAACTAGTCGTGGGGGATTGGCCGAACCCTGGCCAACGGCAGTAATTCCACCGTAACCCTTGCTCTTGAGGGCAGTCTCTGTCATGACTGTGATTGATAATCCAGCACGAGCACCACCGGCGGCTTTAACTTCAGCGCTCATTCGCTCCGCAAATGAAGCAGGGTTGAGATGGCTTGGAGGTGTGTTGATCAGGTCGCGGGTGAGAAATGTATATTGAGCAATCACTGATGCTTCAACTGCTGCATCTTTGAATTCTTGCTTGGCCGCATGTGAGGTATAGATCTTGGCCGCTGCTAGTGGCGAGTTAGAAATGACAACTTCATCACTACGAAAATCATTGAATAGATATGCGCCCAAGGCGGCACCTTGAGCAACCGCGCTGACGCCATTGAGATCTTTTGTAGGAAGAGCAAAAGTCGCTGATTTTTGATTTACGAGTGCGCGTGAAGCAGCGCCTGCAGCTCGTCGAAGTAATTCATCTCCATAAAGCGGAGTTGATTTTCCGAGTCCGGTGAAAACAAGTAGACGAACCGAATTTCCGGGAATTTTAATTACTTCGTCAGTCTTACCGGTTGCTCCCATGTCGGCAAGAATCTCTTCCAAACTTTTGACATCAAGTGCCAAATCTCCTGATTCAATTACAAGCGATGGCTTGCCACCCTTGCCAGCGGCTGAACCTTGGGCGAGACCTACAACGAGGATGTCATCCTTGAGTGAAGAGGTAAGAGAGAGCGTGGTCATAGCAGATGTCACACAAGCCTTTCGAGAGATTTGGGATGCCTTCAGGCGTTTGGCAGCCCCGTAAGTGTAGGTTGATGGGATGAAAAATTCACCTTTGCATAGTCGCCACATCGCACTTGAAGCGAAGATGGCCGACTTTGGTGGTTGGTTGATGCCTATTGAATACCCCGGCGCCGGAGTTCTCGCTGAGCACGCTGCGGTAAGGGAACGAGTAGGACTCTTTGATGTCTCTCATCTCGGCAAAGCTCGGGTTACAGGCTCTGGCGCACTTGAATTTCTCAACTCGCTCTTCACCAATGACTTGCAGCGAATTACTGACGGACAAGCCCAATACACCCTGCTCTGCAATCCCTCCGGAGGAGTAATCGATGACCTGATTGCCTATCGAAATAGCAGGCATGATTTTTTCCTCGTGCCAAATGCTTCAAATACTTCAGATGTAGTTGCAGTAATTAAGGAACATGCTCCATTTGGAATAACAGTTGAAAATCTGCATGAAGCATTTGGTGTGATCGCTCTGCAAGGTCCACGCTCAGGGGCAGTACTTGCTTCCCTCGGTGTAGAACCAGAGATGGATTACATGGCATTTGCTCACGTAACTATCGCAGGTGCAGATGTGATTCTCTGTCGCACTGGCTACACAGGAGAGCATGGATACGAACTCATTCCTGCACGTAAAGATGTTGAAGCTGTCTGGGATATCTGCGCAGCTACCGTTGCAGCCCAGCAAGGACTCATTTGTGGTTTAGGTGCCCGCGATACTTTGCGCACCGAGATGGGTTATCCGCTTCACGGCCATGAACTATCGCTAGATATCTCTCCAGTCCAAGCCAATGCATCCTGGGCGATCGGCTGGAAGAAAGGCACGTTCCTAGGCAGCCAGACTCTCGTTGCACAGAAAGAGGAAGGCCCTGCTCGAAGAATGCGCGGTATCAGGTCAAATGATCGCGGCATTCCACGTGCACAGATGGAGATTAGAGATTCCAGCGGCGCAACAGTCGGAATCGTTACAAGTGGAACTTTCTCTCCAACGTTACGAGTCGGAATTGGTTTAGCGCTCATAGATACGGCGTTAAAAGTTGGTGATCAAGTCACTATTGATATTCGCGGTCGAATTTCAACCGCCACAATTGTCGATCTCCCATTCGTGCCGTCACACGTTCGCTAGCCCCTGACTTCGACTCGCTTTCGGAATTCGATAGGAGCGACAAAGGCCGCCTTGAAATGAGTACGACGTAAGGCTTGCAAAAAGGGTGTGGCAGTTAAGGCGATAAGAGCTGATGTAAGAATTGCTCGTGGGATGTCCCATGCCATTGAGGATGCAAAGTGAAATGTAATGAAGCGAGAAAAATTAGCACTAAGTGATCCGCCTGGGATATATGACAGTTGAGTGCTACTGCCTAAGACCCAGGGCCAAAATTGCAAATCCATGAGCAGGCCGAAGATAAATGCCGCCACAATCCCGGCAACGATCAGCATGAACTTCTCTGAAACTCCGCGAATTAATCGATTGCCGATGCGATGAGGTAGCGCGCCGGCCAATAAACCAATCCATCCTGCTGCGAAAATTTGATAAGACAGCCAGGGTCCTACGCCGCCTGTTAGCAGTGCAGAAGTTGTCATAGATGTAACGCCTAAGAGAAATCCCCATGATGGACCAAAGACTCGAGCGGCAATAATCAGCGCAAACCAGATCGGTTCAAGACCTGCCGCCCCCGCACCAAGAGGGCGGAGCAAAGTAATGAATGCACTCATCACACCCAAGAGCGCTATCGATTTGGCATCAATCGAACCAATTCCAACTTCAGATATCAGTAAAAGAACACAGGCTGCGATTGCAATAAGAAAAATCCAGTGGAGATTTCCAGTGTAGAAAAAAGGCCAGAGGAAACCGGCAAGCGCTATGAGAGATGTGAAGGTAAGTACTACTTTGGATTGGAGTGATAGACGATAGATATCGGCTGTGGTTTTCATTCCGAAGACTCCGCTCCAGTAGCAGATGCGATTCCGCGTAACGCTTCTTTAACTGTGAGCCAGGGGGCAGGTGACATCACCTTCGCTACCTGAGGGGCAAATGCTGGCGATGAAAGCAAGACATCAATTGTTGGACCATCTGCGACGATGTCTCCATCTGCAACGAAGACAACGCGATCGGCAACTTCTGCAACAAGTTCAACATCATGAGTTGCAATCAGTACGCACTTTCCGAGATTGCGTGCATAAGAAATCAAAGTGTCCACAAGGAGAGCCTTGGCTTGATAATCAAGGCCGCGAGTTGGCTCATCCATGATCAAGACATCTGGAGCGCTACAGAGGATGAGGGCAAGGACCAGAGAAAGCCTTTGACCCTCTGAAAGATCTCTCGGATGCGCTTGACCATTGATGGTTGGCGTCAGACGCTTGAGAAATGCGAAAGTAGAGCCATCTTCTAAACCATTATCTTGATCACTGGCCGAACATTCTTTTTCAACACTGGCGTGAATTAATAGATCACTTGGTTCCTGAGGAATGTAGCCAACCGTGGATAGTCGCTCTCGTCCCGAAAGATCACTCGGCCTCGTTCCTGCAACCAACACTGTGCCACTCGTTGGATTATGAAAACCCACTATCGACTTAAAGAGTGTGCTCTTTCCAGCGCCATTGCGTCCCATGACGGCGGTGATCTCACCTGCCTTAAATGTTATTGAAATATCACGTAGGGCAACTTTCTCTCCATAATGATGAGACAGCTTTTCAATCGCGACCACAGTTTGTAGTTCATCTTTCTGTTCCGCCGAAGCCAAAGGAGTGAAGTCGCGTAGATGTGATGTCATACGCCGGACTTCACGCACACTTGTTCCGACTGAATCTAGATTGAGGGCTCGCGCTAAATGAACAATCGGTGGGGCTATGGGGGATCTCTTTAAGATCTCTTCTGGGATATCGATTTCTGCCTTGCCATCTGCCGAGATGGAGATGATGCGATCGGCAAATCCAATTACTCGTTCGAGTTTATGTTCTGAAATCACAACCGTTAGACCAAGATCATGAACCAAGCGGTGCAAGATTGATAGGACTTCTTCGGCAGCAATTGGGTCTAAAGCGGAGGTAGGTTCATCTAAGACTAAAACTTTTGGGTGAAGGACGAGCGCACTCCCAATTGCTACACGTTGTTGCTCTCCACCACTTAGCGTTGAGATCGAACGATTGCGAAGATGGGCCAATGAGAGGAGGTCAAGAATTTCTTCAACACGTTTTCGCATGACATCCGGAGCGAAGTTAAGTGCCTCCATACCGAAGACGAGTTCTTCTTCAACAGTATCGGTCACAAAACCATGCGCTGGATTTTGACCGACAATGCCAATTAGATGCGCCAGTCCTCCGGGTTTGGTCAATGATGTAGAGATCCCATCAACTGTTACATCTCCAGCCAATATGCCACCGGTGTGGTGGGGTACAAGCCCATTGATTAAACGTAGAAGTGATGATTTTCCAGATCCAGTACCACCGATGACTAGCACCATCTCACCTTCTTCAATCGTAAATGAAAGGTCTTCGAAGATAGTGCGAAGTGAGTGCGGATAAATTAGTGAAACGTTGTCAAAGGTAATCATGCAAATACCACTAACGACAGAGGGATCAGGGCAAGTGCTCCAGCGATCACTGTGAGATCACTCGATGCGATTTTTTCGCGTCGGTAGCGAGAACGCTGACGAGAATATCCATAACCGCGCGAATCCATAGCCGCTGCCAAATCGAGAGACCTAGCCAGGGACTCTTCTAGCAGAGGGAGGGCAACACCCTTCCATCCACGTCGTTCAATTCCCCTCATTTTCTGTGCTGTTTTTATTCGGGATGCACTCGTGACCAACTGTGGGAGCACCGATGTAGCAATCACTAGCGCGACGCCAAATTCATAGATGAAAACCGGCATCTGTCGAAGCAGGCGATGAGGTGAAGTCAGCGATGTGGCTGCTGCAAAGATGCAGATAAGAGTTGCAATCTGAATTCCTTCTGAGAGTGCAAAGAACAGACGCTCTTGGGTGATTGCTCCACCTACACGAATTCCGGCCATCCAATCAGGCAGGTGCAAAATTGGGAGCTCGAAGAGAGTTGTCCCTGGTACAGGCACGCCAATGGCAATCCCAATGAAGGTTCGAATAGCGATGATGATGACCGAAATCTTGAGAGCAAACCAGAGTCCACCTGACCAAGAAGTCTTGTCGATGACAAACTTATTTGAGCGATAGACCAAGAAAGACATTCCACCCACAACCGCAAGATTAAATGCGATGCTATCGGCTAGTGATACTGCGATAGCGGCGGCGATGGCACCTGCCCACCACGTTAGTGGATGGAATGTCTTTTTCATGGTCAGAGTCGCGAATTACTTTCTACTTAGCTCTGTTGGAGTTGGAATTTCAACACCACACTCTTTGCGTGGATATCCACCTAGCCCACAAATCAAGCCAGATTTATCTGCGCGAACGCGAACGACTTTGCCAAGCACATCGATGCCTTGCGCTTTCTTATCAATCACGATGCAGCGCTTGACAGTTTTCAAGGGTTTTTCCCCAGTCGGCGCTAGGTAGGTAGGGCCAAAATCGATAACAATTCCGATTCGCTTCTTTCCCGCAACAGCCTTTGTCTTTGCACACAATGATTGAAAATCAGGGAGAATTGATGGTGAAGATGCATCAGGGACTGCTTCACTGGAGAATGTAAATGCCCATCCTTCGACTGCTCCATCTGCAATATCTACTGTGGGGCCAGTCATAGCAGCTGTCCATACAGTTGCTTTGGGGGCTGCCTGAAAATACCCCCAATATCGGTAACCGGTATCGGCTGCAGATGCTGGCGCGAGCGATGTTAATGGAAGAACAAAGGCGAATATAAGTGTCAGTACATGCTTAGTTTGGTTTTTCATTTATCTGGAGCTCCTCATGATGTGAGAGTCTCACAGGGGTAGCTCGTAGAAATGCGAATGCACGCTTAACTTTGGACTACGCCCCGCAAACCTCGGCGGGTGTTTGTCTTTAGTTCCTAGGTAGGTAATCCGACTTCGAGCCTTGGCTCTTACGGTTGCGGGTCAGCGTCGGATTTTCACCGAACTTCCCCTACAAAAGAACTCTTATTCAGTTATGTACCCACGATAGTGGGTCTTTAGAACTTTTCTCCTACAGCCACGCCAGGCTTTGGAGCACGCATGCGTCGCATCTGGGTTGAGCGAAGCCAGCCGTACATGCCAAGGCCCTTGAGCGCTTCATTTGGGAAGCGAGCGGCAACCTCACGTTTAATTCGTCGAGTCAAGAAAACTCCATCGATAACTGAGGCAAAGAGAACGGTATACATAAGTACAACTCCCATTACCGCAGCTGCAGCAACTGGAACCAGAGAAACTAAAAGAACCACGCCAATGATTGGAAGGAAATATTCTCCAATGGAGCGACGAGAATCGACATAGTTACGAACGAATTTCTTAACTGGGCCGCGATCACGAAGCGGGAGAGCATTTTCATCTCCGCGAAGATAAGCGGCGCGTTGCGCAATTCGCGCAGCGCGTGCTGCTGCCTTCTGTCGCGCCTTCTCTTCCTTGGAGTGGGCAGGGGCAAGAGATGAAACCTTACGCGCCGACTCTGCATCTTTACGTTTAGGGGTAGGGCGACCCTTCTTCTGAGGGTTCTTATCTGATGACTCGTTGCTCATGGGTGGACTATAGGGCGAGCATTCGTTCCAGTGCCAGTTGAGAGAATTTCTTAACGGTGGGATCGACCGAGATCTGATTGACGAGGTGACCGGCAACAAGTGATTCCATCGCCCAGACCAAATGAGGAAGATCAATCCGGTTCATGGTCGAGCAATAGCAAAGGGTCTTATCGAGGAAGACAATAGTTTTGTCTGGATGTGCTTTGGCCAACCGGGAGACGAGATTGAACTCGGTTCCAATCGCCCACGCACTGCCAGCAGGGGCGGTCTCTATTGTCTTGATGATGAACTCAGTGCTGCCAACTACATCAGCATTGGTGACTACTTCGTGAGTGCACTCTGGGTGGACCAGAATTTTTACTCCCGGGATTCGACCCCGAACTTCATCGATTGACTCCTTGGAAAATCTTCCATGCACAGAACAATGGCCACGCCACAAAATGACCCTGGCATTTACTATCTGATCTTCAGTTAGCCCGCCCATGGGCTTCCATGGATTCCAGAGGACGCAATCATCTAAGGAAAGTCCAAGATCTTTGACTGCTGTATTTCGTCCAAGATGCTGGTCGGGCAGGAAAAGTATTTTCTCTCCTTGCGTCAATGCCCACGTCATCGCCGATTTGGCATTTGATGAGGTGCAAACAGTGCCGCCATGTTCGCCAGTAAATGATTTGATGGCAGCAGATGAGTTCATGTATGTAACAGGAATTGTTTGAGTAGCAATGCCCAACCTCTGCAAAGTCTTCCAACACTCATCAACTTGGGCGGCAGTTGCCATATCGGCCATGGAACAACCAGCGGCTAGGTCAGGGAGAATTACTTTCTGCTTATCGCTGGTGAGAATGTCAGCACTCTCTGCCATAAAGTGCACTCCACAAAAAATTACAAATTCAGCCGAACTCTGTGCTTGAGCAGCTTGTGCCAACTTAAATGAGTCCCCAGTAATATCTGCAAAGGAAATCACCTCATCACGTTGATAGTGATGCCCTAAGACAATGGCGCGATCACCGAGCGCGGCTCGAGCAACCGTGGCTCTGGCAACAAGATCTGGATCGCTGGCTGCAGGAATTTCGCCAGCGCATGTGACCCCACGCTCGGAGAGCGGGTCTGCCCCAGCGCCTAAGAGCAGGAGGTTGGTCACAATCGAAGATGACATGGCCTTATTCTCACCTATAAAAGTCGCAGATGCGAAGTGGCGCGAGTACTCTTGAGCCATGACGACACAGGACACAACAACTACAACAACCAGCATCTCACTCACCGATGCCGCCGCAGCAAAGGTTGCAGCTCTCTTGGCGCAAGAAGGTGCTGATGATCTCTACCTTCGCGTTGAGGTTCAGCCAGGTGGGTGTTCAGGTCTTCGTTACCAGCTCTACTTTGATAACCGCGAGCTCGAAGGTGATGTTGTTCGCATGTTTGGAACCGTCAAGGTTGTCACCGGCAAACTCAGTGATCCATATTTGATGGGCGCAACAATCGATTTCGTTGACACCATTGAAAAGCAGGGATTTACGATCGATAACCCAAATGCCCAGGGCTCTTGCGCCTGCGGTGATTCTTTTAACTAATCCCCACAATTAACTCTTCTTACTTGTAGATTCTCGCCCTATGAAGATAGGTGTCGCAGGGTCGGTCGGTCGTGACCACATCATGACCTTTCCGGGAAAGTTCTCGGACTCTGTGGTTGTTGATTCTCTGGAAAAAATTTCACTTTCATTTCTTGTAGATGGACTTGAAGTTCGTCGCGGAGGATGTGCCGCAAATATCTGCTTTGGACTTGGAGTTCTCGGGCACAAACCACTGCTCATCGCCGCTGTTGGCAAAGATTGGCCTGATTACAACGCCTGGCTGACACGGCATGGAGTTGATACATCGCATGCACTCGTGTCGACGACCCAATTCACCGCACTCTTTACTGTCACAACCGATTCAGAGCACAACCAATTCGCCTCTTTTTTCCCGGGAGCAATGTCGGAGGCGCGCGATATCGAGCTACAGCCCATTATTGATAAAGAAGGCAACCTCGATCTTTTAGTTGTCTCTCCGGATGATCCTGCTGCTATGTTGCGCCACACCCAGGTAGCTCGTTCAAAAGGCATTCCAGTACTGGCCGATCCTTCGCAACAAATGGCACGGCTTTCAGGAGAAGAGATTAAAGTCTTAATTGATGGTGCCACTTATCTCTTTCTCAATGAGTACGAATTAGCGCTAGCAATTCAAAAGACTGGTTGGAGTGATGACGAGATTCTGGATCGCGTTACTTATCGGGTCGTAACACTAGGATCTAACGGTTCCCGTGTTGAAGGTCGCAATATTCCAACTATCACCGTCGCCTGTCCGCAAGAGAAGGCCAAGGTTGATCCCACCGGAGTCGGTGACTCATTTAGAAGCGGTTTTGTAGCCGGTCTGGCATGGGGGCTCTCTCATGAACGTTGCGCCCAGATTGGTTCGATGTTGGCAACATATGTGATTGAAACAATGGGAACGCAGGAATACACCTTCACCCCAACTGAGTTTCTTGATCGATTCGAAGGCGCATATGGTGCGCAGGCACGATCAGAGGTCGCCGCACACTTTCACTAAAGCAGATACAAGCGCATCGATATCGGCTTCACTGTGATCGGTGCGTAGGGTGATCCGAATAGAACCTTCAGTGGGTAAGCCCATAGCTAGCAAGACATGGCTGGGAACTAAGTCTGCGGGTGAACAAGCAGAACCTGCGTCGATCGAGATTGATTTAGCCTCTAACTCGCGAACCAACATCTCGCTAATGGAGTTTGGATTGAGGATTGTCACGTGCTGGGGGAGAGTTTTTTCAATTTCGCCAACTGCAGTTGCTCCGGGAAGAGCAACCGAAATTCTCTTACGTAAATAATTATTGAGGGCCAGTAAATGCGCTCGATCCTCATTAAAGTTTTCTAGAGCAACAGCTGCACCGAGTAAAAGTGGTAGTGAATATCCGCCAGGAGTTCTTATCGGTGCAATATGTGGCAAGGGATATCGCCACTGTGAGGCATCCCTTATAGCAATGATAGATATACCTGCAGGGCCGCCCCATGATGGAGATGAGAAGATCGCGCCATCCCAGCGATTTCCCAAATCAATTCGCGGCCCAGATATTGTCGCATCCAGAATTACAAGATCGGCCCGTTCTGCAATTGTGAGATCCTGCAATATTCCGGTCTCGCCATTTGCAATTTGTAGAGTCAAGAGCGAATCCGGCGTAATCTGGTCAGGACGCAACTGTCCCTGATCATCAACCGGGAGTATGCAATGGTTGGCGTGGGTTCGAGTAAAGGCTCGAATCTTGCCGCGATCGATAGCTCCAACAGTTAATCGTCGTGAGGGTTCTAAAAATCCAGCAATCATGAGGTATGTTGCAAGCTCGCCTTCTCCAACGACTTCCAATTGATCGACGCGAACCCCCAGGCCAGAGGCCAAGGATTCAAGGGCGTGGGATTGGAGAATCTTGGCGCGATTGGCCGACTGTGAAAGCTTCTTTGGGTCGGCCCACCCTGCATCGAGTGCAGCAGAAATGGCCCGATTGACTACCTCAGCAAGAGGGGCTTCGGATGTGAAATTTCCTGTGACACGAACCACCCGATCAAGGCTACTCGCACCGGCTCACAACTTCTCTACTCGCCACTATCCTTGGGCTATGTCGCTTCCTACGAGTAAGTCGCGCGCATTGCGCCTGGGGCTGGTCATCACACCATTGGTTTTGGCCCTAAGTGGTTGTTCAAAAGTTTCTGGACTTGGTTTTCCTGAGGGAGTGTCAAGCGTCAACGACATTTCGCTCTCACTCTGGCAGGGGGCCTGGATTGCAGCCGGTGTTGTCGGAGTAATTACACTCATTCTTATTTTGTGGCCAGCAGTCTTCCATCGTGCCAAACCTTCTAAGGGTGAGTTTCCAAAGCAGACCCAGTACAACATTCCAGTTGAAATTATCTACACAGTTGTTCCATTCATAATTATCGCAGTGCTCTTCTACTTCACCGCAGTGAAAGAAAATGAAATCGTTGAGAAGTCACCTACCGTGGCTCATGAAATCACAGTCAATGCAATCCAGTGGTCTTGGCAGTTCGGATACCCAGAGGCGGGGGAGAAGGCGGTAGTCACCGGCACTCCTGAGAAGCCACCAACACTTGTTGTGCCTGTTGGTGAACGTGTTCGTTACACCATTACCGCCAGCGATGTAGTCCATGGCTTCTGGATTCCTGCATTCATGATTCAAATGCAAAATCTTCCGGGAGTGACCAACCACCTTGAATTTACTGCAAATAAAATCGGTGAATTCCCGGGCCGATGCAACATTTTGTGCGGCAGAAACCACGCGCAGATGATCTTTAAGCTCAAAGTTGTTTCACAAGCTGATTACCAGAAGTACCTAGATTCGTTGAAGGCGAGTGCGGCATGACCACGTATGCAGAGCGACCAACAATTGCACCAGCGCCAGGTTTAGCACCTGCGAAAAAGGGCAAGAATTTCGTCAAGTGGATTACCTCAACCGACCACAAGACAATCGGGTACCTCTACTTAATAACATCCTTTGCCTGGTTCCTCATCGGCGGAATCTTGGCACTCATCCTTCGTTTTGAGCTCACCCGTCCTGGAATGCAGTTCATCTCAAACGAGCAGTACAACCAGGTATTTACAATGCACGGCACCATTATGTTGCTCATGTTTGCAACCCCATTATTTGTTGGTTTTGCAAATGTCATTATGCCGTTGCAGATTGGCGCAGCTGACGTAGCCTTCCCACGTTTAAATATGCTTTCGTACTGGCTCTACCTCTTCGGTGGAATCATGGTCTTTGCCGGATTCCTCTCACCAGGTGGGGCAGCTTCATTTGGATGGACTGCATATGCACCTCTTTCAAACTCGACTTATTCACCAGGAATTGGTGGAGATTTATGGGTTGTAGGTCTTGCAATTGGTGGACTTGGAACAATTTTGGGTGGCGTTAACTTCATTACAACAATCTTCACAATGCGCGCACCAGGAATGACGATGTTCCGTATGTCGATCTTCTCGTGGAACGTGTTACTTACTTCAATCCTAGTTCTGCTTGCATTCCCACCATTGGCTGCAGCGCTCCTTGGATTAGAGGCCGACCGTATCTACGGCACTCACATCTTCGACCCGGCTAACGGCGGAGCTATGCTCTGGCAACATCTCTTCTGGTTCTTCGGACATCCTGAGGTATATATCTTGGCGTTGCCATTCTTTGGAATTGCAACTGAGATCCTTCCAGTCTTTAGCCGCAAACCAATCTTTGGATACAAGGGTTTGATTGCTGCAACAATTGCAATCTCAGCTCTCTCAGTTGCCGTGTGGGCTCACCATATGTTTGCCAGCGGCCAGGTTCTCTTGCCATTCTTCTCATTTATGACATTTTTAATTGGCGTTCCAACGGGTGTGAAGTTCTTTAACTGGATCGGAACTATGTGGCGTGGCCATGTCACCTTTGAAACCCCGATGCTCTGGGTGATGGGCTTCCTCGTTACATTCCTCTTTGGTGGATTAACTGGAATCATCTTGGCTTCACCGCCACTTGACTTTGCAGTCTCTGCCTCCTACTTCGTTGTTGCTCACTTCCACTATGTTCTCTTTGGAACAGTGGTCTTTGCTATGTTTGCCGGATTCTATTTCTGGTGGCCAAAGATGACAGGCAAAATGCTCGATGAGCGCCTTGGAAAGATTCACTTCTGGACTCTCTTCTTTGGCTTCCACATCACATTCCTGATTCAGCATTGGCTAGGCATCAAGGGATTCCCTCGTCGCTATGCCGATTACCTGGCAACTGATGGATTTACGGGAATGAATATGATTTCGACGATCGGTTCATTCCTACTCGCACTTTCCATGATTCCATTTGCAATCAACGTCTGGATTACTCGAAAGAGCCCAAAGGTTGAGGTAGATGATCCGTGGGGCTATGGCGCTTCACTTGAGTGGGCAACTTCTTGTCCTCCTCCACGCCACAACTTCCTTTCCATGCCACGCATTCGCTCAGAGCGCCCCGCATTTGATCTCCACCATCCACACATTAAAACTGAAGGACATTAATCATGAAGGTTAATTGGCAACTCTTTACGGGTCTCTCGATCTTCTATGTGATTATGACCGTGATTTATTGGTATGTCGGTGGGGAAGAGGTCGGAATTACAGGCATGCTTCTGGCTGCTTGCCTTGCCGGAATGGTCGGTTTCTATGTGTGGTTTACCCAAAAGAGAATTGGCAAGACGCTGCCGGCAGATAATCTGACTGCTGAAATTGCAGATGGAGCAGGTGAACTTGGATTTTATAGCCCACATTCATGGTGGCCACTTCCAGTTGCTTTAAGCGCAATTGCCGCGGGTATGGGTTTAATTATTGGCTGGTGGTTAACACTAATTGCGGTAGTTTCGCTGGTCATCAGCATTATCGGTTGGGTAACCGAGTATGAGAAGCCCATCGATGATCCTTCAATGACTGCTCACCACTAGTTTTCCCATGGATATACGCGCGGAGATTCTTGCTGTCGATTTTCCAGATACAGCGGCTGCTCGAATCGTCATTGTCGCTCCAGCTGAAAAAATCTTTAACTATCTGGCAGATCCGAAATCACACTCCCTTTTTGATGGATCATCGACAATCCAAGGCGCAATCACAGGACCGGAACGTTTATTCCTGGGCGCACGATTTGGAATGTCTATGAAGATTAAAGTTCCCTATCGAATTACCAATGAAGTCATTGCCTTTGAAGAAAATAGAAAGATCACCTGGCGCCACCTTATGAAATGGACTTGGTCATACGAACTCAAAGAGCTTGGCAATGGCTCTACTCAAGTGACCGAGATCTTCGATGCATCAGTCTGCAATAAGGCCCAGCGATGGTGGGTGTATAAAACTGATTCACTTAATCGAAACCCAAAATGGATGGCTAAATCTCTAGTCAAACTCAAGATCCTATGCGAGGGATAGTCACCACAAAGAGCGCTCCAATTATCTTTGTGCTTTTGTGGAGCACTGGATTTACTGGGATCCGCTATGGAATTCCATATGCCCCTCCTTTTACCTTTATCGCCATTCGTATGACCATCGCTTCTATTCTCTTGGCACTGATCGCCTTGGCCGTTACTAAGCATTTTCGTTTTGACAGAGCGACAATCGGTAAGAGCGCACTCGTTGGATTGACGATCCACGGTGCCTATCTGGGCGGCTGCTTTTATGGAGTAAAACAAGGTATGCCAGCTGGAATTACTGCCCTTATCTGTTCGCTTCAGCCTGTACTTGTCTCCATTTTTTCTTCAATTTTCTTCGCCGAAAAGTTATCGACACGCAAATGGTTCGGTCTTGCACTTGGATTGTGCGGACTGATTCTGGTCATTGCACCGAAAATCCAAGCATCCGGAAGTCAACATCTTCCAATTGCAGGTGTAATCGCCGTGGTTATCGCTTTATTTGGCGGAACTAGTGGAACTTTGCTGCAGAAGAAGTTTGGTTCGGGGATTGAAGTGCTTTCAGGAACTGCCTGGCAATATGTCGCAACCGGTCTTGCTCTAGGTGGGTTAGCACTTCTATTTGAGCAAGATCAGAGAATTACTTGGAACGGTGCCTTCATATTCTCGCTTGCGTGGTTGGTCTTGGCGCTTTCGATTGGTGCAATCTTAATTCTCTATTACTTGCTTGCGCGTTCCAGCGCCTCAACAGTCTCGTCGCTCTACTATCTCGTTCCGGCAGTAACAGCCGTAGAGGCCTACTTTCTCTTTGGGGAGAAGATAGGCCCGGTAACTGCCATTGGAACGGTAATAACAATCGTTGGCGTTGCCTTGGTGGTATCCCAAAGGCGTGCACCTTCAATTAATTAGTGGTGCTCGATCTCCTTGAGATCTGCAACGGTTGGCTTGGCCACTTGTTCAGCGTGAGCCACTGAAAGACGTTTGCGCAGCTTGGACTTAAGTAGACCAGGGCGTCGAACACCACGAGCGTCGCTATCTGCTAGTTCTAATGGAGCGTTCTGCTCGTGCTGAGTGAGAAGCCATGCCTTCTCTGGAGAGATTGGCTCATGTACCTCTACAAATTCACCAGAAGGCATCATGACTAAGCGACCTGTCTCACGACCATGCAGTACCAACTCGCGATCGGCTCGTTGCAGCGAGAGGCAGATTCGCTTGGTGACGATAAAAGCAATCGGCGGTAGAACGATGATGCCGATGCGGCTAAACCACATAATTTGATTAATCGAGAGATCAAAGTGGGTTGCGATAATGTCATTTCCACCATTGATCAGAGCAATTAACATAAAGGTCAGCGACATAACGCCAAGGGCTGTGCGGTTAGGGACATTGCGTGGACGATCTAGGAGGTGGTGTTCACGCTTATCGCCTGTGATCCATTGTTCAATAAATGGATAGAGCGCCATTCCAGTAAAGAGGATGCCTGGAATGATTAAACCTGGAATCAGAATGTTAAGCGAGAGCGTATAACCAAAGATCACCGGTTCAATTGGGGGAGCCATTCGGACAAGACCATCGAGCCAACCCATGTACCAGTCAGGTTGAGAACCGGCAGAGATCTGCCCTGGAGTGTAAGGACCGTAGAGCCAGATCGGGTTGATGGAGGCCACTGCGCCTAACAGAGCGGTCACACCAAAGACGATGAAGAAGAATCCGCCAGCCTTAGCCATGTAGATAGGAAGAAGTGGATAGCCCACGACATTCTTTTCAGTGCGACCTGGTCCAGGATATTGAGTGTGCTTTTGATACCAGACCAACATAAGGTGAACTGTGATCAGCGCCAAGAAAATTCCTGGCAACAAGAGAATATGCACAGTGTAAATACGTGGGATAAATACTTCACCTGGGAAAGCTCCACCGAATGCAAAGTATGCAAGATAAGAGCCCACGACCGGAATCGCTTGGATGATCGCTTCGGCGATACGAATACCTGTACCTGACAGCAGATCATCTGGAAGCGAATAACCCAAGAAACCTTCAACAATTCCAAGGGTAAGAAGTCCGATTCCGATGATCCAGTTAAATTCGCGAGGTTTGCGGAATGCGCCAGTGAAGTAAACGCGAAGCAGGTGAACAACTATGGCTGCCATAAAGATTAAGGCTGCCCAGTGGTGGATTTGGCGCATCAAGAGACCGCCGCGAACCTCAAAGGAAATGTCCAGCGTTGAAGCATATGCCGCCGACATCTTTAGACCATTGAGCGGTTCATATGAACCTTCGTAGACAACTTCGCGCATTGAAGGATCAAACCAAAAGGTGAGGAATGTTCCTGAAAGTAACAAAATAATAAATGAATAGAGGGCAATTTCACCGAGCATAAATGACCAGTGATCAGGGAAGACCTTCTGCAAATTCTTCTTCATCCATGCAGCAGCGCCGGTGCGCTCATCTACATAGTTAGCAACATTTCCTGCGATGCGTTCACGTGCGCTCATGCTGATCGCTCCCAAAAGCTAGGTCCGACGGGTTCATTAAATGGTGCTTGTGCAACGAGGTAACCCTCTCCATCCACGGTGATAGCCAATTGTGGCAGTGGACGCGCAGCTGGTCCAAAGATAACTTTCGCAGCGCGGGTTACATCGAATGTTGATTGGTGGCATGGGCAGAGCAAGTGCTTGGTCTGCTGTTCGTAGAGTGCAACCGCACATCCCATATGTGAGCAAATCTTTGAGAAGGCGATGATGCCTTGATAGGTCCAAGAAAGGCGTTCTGCATCAAGATTGAACTCTTCCGGACGAAGGCGGATCAGTAGGACCGCATCTTTGCCAATATCATTCAAAGTACGGTGATCTTTTCCAGGAGCGAGTTCAGGCAAAGTCTGTGCAACTGCACCAACCTCAAGATCCTCCGGACGAATTGGACGATCACCTGGATCAGTCACAAGACGCGTGCCGGCTTTCCAACTTGTCTTCTTCAACTCATCTCCTGGAGTAGGTCCAAGATCGCGAAGCAAGAAGATAGGGGAGAGACCAACTAAGCCAAGAGCCAATCCCATTGAACGCTTAATTAAAGAACGGCGACCTAGTCCGGCTGCGGCAGCGCCTTCTTTAGCGACCTTAATAAAATCTTCACGATCAGAATCTGGCGAGCGAAATTCATGACGATGTGCGATGACTTCGTGATCTGGCATCAGCGTCTTTGCCCAGTGCACTGCACCTAAGCCAATGAAGAGAAGTGAGAACGCAAGACCTAATCCGAGAAAGAGTTGATGTGCATTCTGTTCGCCCATGAGAGGGATAAAGATGAAAGTCTCAGTTGAGATAAAGAAATAAGAGAAGATGAAGAGAACCGTGCTGAGTGCAGAGAGCAAAAATAGGATTGCAACCTGTCGCTCTGCACGGTCAGCAGCCTTCGGATCGATGTCAGTCTGGCGCAACTTGTGAGCTGGTAGTCCTGGATCTTGAATTGCTTCGATTTCTTTACTCATTATTTTTCTACTTCGCCTTCGTCGCTAGCCAGACTGCAATACCGATTAGCAGTCCGAGTCCAAGAGTCCACACAAGAAGTCCTTCTGTTACTGGCCCTACTCGGCCGAGGGCTACTCCACCAAGTTGAGGTTCTTTCTCGGCAGCCTTGATCCACTTAATGATGGAGAGCTTCTCTTTTGGAGTAAGAGTTTTATCGGAGAAGACTGGCATTGATTGTGGACCTGTGATCATCGCTTCGTAAATATGTCGTGGCTCTACACCCATCAATGTTGGCGCATATTTTCCTTGAGTAAGTGCGCCACCCTGTCCAGCAAAGTTATGGCACATCGCGCAGTTGGTACGGAATAACTCTCCACCTTCTGCAACTTCACCATCTCGCTCGTAATTGAGCATATCTTCGGTTGGAATCTCTGGGCCGGGAGCAAGGGATGCAACATAAGCGGCAAGTGCTGCAACTTGCTCATCTGTGTAGACAGGGTCTTTGCGCATTGCTTGCTGGCTCATATCTGCCATAGGCATACGACCGGTTGCAACTTGGAAGTCAACAGAGGCAGCACCTACGCCAATAAGTGAAGGTGCAATTGCACCACCTTCAGCATTGAGGCCGTGGCAAGAAGAACAACCCTTTAGAAATAGCTCTTTACCTTCTTCAATCGCGGCGGTCCGCTCTGCTGCTGTCATTGGTGCAGTGGTGGCAGCTCCTGCAACTTGAAAGGTTGTTCCGATGCCAAGCAAGGCAAAAATAAGTAGAAGAGGAGCTACCGCTCTATGTCTACGGTATCGAGATAGTCGTTTCACTATAAGTCCCAATCTACTTAATCAAATAAATCGCAGAAAAGAGCGCGATCCATACGACGTCGACGAAGTGCCAGTAATACGAAACCACAATTGTTGTAGTCGCCTGCTGATGTGTGAAGCGGCGCGCTTTTGCAACACGGATCATCACGATCAAAAATGCGATGAGACCGCCGGTTACGTGTAGACCGTGGAAACCTGTAGCTAGGTAGAAGACAGAGCCATAGGCATTTGAAGACAGGGTCAATCCTTCATGTGTCAACTCTGCGTACTCGTAGATCTGTCCGGCGATAAAGAATGCGCCCATGAGGAAGGTGAGTGAGAACCATTCACGCATTCCCCAGCGGCTGACTTGTAGCAAGGAACCCTCACGCTTATTTTGGAAACGTTCAGCAGCAAAGACACCGAACTGGCATGTCACTGAAGAGAGCACAAGGACTGTTGTGTTGATTGCCGCGAATGGAATGTTGAGAAGTTCTGTAGATTCCAGCCAAATCTTTGGACCCTGCACTGCACGTGTGGTGAAGTACATTGCAAAGAGCGCTGCAAAGAACATCAGCTCGCTTGATAGCCAAACGATCGTGCCGACGGCGACGACATTTGGCTTAGAGATGGTGTGCATAGATGCTGGCTCTGCGGCCGGGCTGGAGACTGTGCTGGTCATGCGGCAGATTATTCCCGATTCTGAGTGCTTTGACCTCTTTCTCTGCTCTGATCTGACACACATTTGCCCCTTTTAGAGGTGAAACGGATCACCATGAATTCGCCTCTTTCAAGCGGTAGAGTGCCACCATGACAGTAGATTCCAACCGTCACTTGAACATCGTCGTCTACTCAGATGATGTGACAGTCAGAGCCCACATTGCCTCAGCCCTAGGCTCTTCGGTGGCTTCAGATTTGGCCCCTCACTCCATCAAGGAGTTTGCGACGGGGGATGCCCTGCGTCTCTATGTCGACGGAAAAGCTCGCACTGGAGATCATGGAATTGATCTCTTCATTCTCGATGGCGAGGCAGCACCTGAGGGAGGCATGGGAATTGCTCGCCAACTCAAAGATGAGCTCTTTAATTGCCCACCAGTTTTGGTGATCACAGGCCGTAAGGAAGATGCCTGGCTTGCAACCTGGTCGCGGGCCGAGGCCAATGTCTTGCATCCCATTGATCCATTTACCTTGGCCACTACGGTTGCGGATTTATTGCGCGCATCTATTGGCCGCGTCAAGGCATAATTTTCTTATCAACTACCTCGTTTGCCACCCAAGAAAGTTGGTGAAGCTATGACGTGGGAGCGCTATATCGAACGCCTGAATAACGGTCTAGATCTTGAGCCAACCGAAATTTCACAGGTCATGAAGAAGATTCTTCTTGGTCAGGCAGAGATTGCGGAGATAAAGGAATTCCTTTTAGCTCTTAAAGCTAAGGGAGAGACTGCCGAAGAAGTGGGCGCACTTGTCGAGCAAATGTTTCGCCACAGTTCACCGATTTCAATCAGAGAGCGCGCAGTGGACACTGTGGGAACAGGTGGCGACGGTGCCCACACCATCAATATCTCAACAACTGCAGCCATTATCGCCGCATCTGCTGGCGCACGTGTTGTAAAGCATGGCAATCGCGCCGCCTCTAGCAAATCGGGTTCAGGAGATTTGCTCGAAGCACTCGGTGTCGCAATCACCCTTGATGGGAAGAAGGTTGAACGAACCGTCTCCGAACTAGGAATCGGATTCTGCTTTGCTCCGATTTTTCATCCAGCGATGCGATTTGCTGCTCCGGCACGAAAGGAGCTCGGTGTACCCACTGTTTTTAACATTCTGGGGCCACTTGCAAATCCTGCCAAGCCGCAGGCTGCAGCAATTGGTGTAGCCGACGATCGAATGCATTTAGTAATGGCTCAGGTGTTAGCCACTCGCGGTGTCGATGGTTTTGTCTTTCGAGGTGACGATGGCCTAGATGAAATCACTTTATCTTCGACAACATCGGTGCTCACTATTGGATGTGGTGAAATTCGAAGTGACTTGATAGACCCACAAGATTTCGGAGTCTCACGTGCGCCGGTGACTGATTTGGTCGGAGGAGATGCGGCGGAAAATGCCCGCATAACACATGCAATTTTTGAAGGTGAGCGAGGCGCACCGAGAGACGCAGTTCTACTAAATGCCGCCGCTGCTATTGCAGCCTTTGAAGGAGATCAAGATGCTTCGGTGCATGAGCGATTATCGCTTGGTTTAGAGAGAGCAACTGCTGCAGTCGATAGCGGTGCAACACGCGCGCTGCTTAAAGATTGGGCGGAGTTGACTCAGGTGCTTGCCGCACAGGACGGGCAGTAATCACCTTACGTTGATTATTGTTCCGCTCCTTTTTTGCACGGGCGTTAATCATCTGATTTATTGTCGTGATTCCAAAAGTACCCATCCGTTCAATAATTCCGTGGAGAACATCGACAGTAGCGAGGGCATCATCGAGGGCTCTATGGTTAGGTGAGATCTCTGTTCGAAAATACGCTGCCAGCGTTCCAAGTTGATAGTTCGCTACATCATCTTTTGTTAACACAAATCGTGCAGCCTTTACTGTGTCGATTACTCGGAAATTCGGCCAGGCATATCCATGCAGTGCTGCTGCAGCTTTAAGGAATGAGAGATCAAACTGCGCGTTGTGAGCTACAAATACGGTGCTCTCCTGACTACCCAAAAATTCAAGAAGGAGCGGAAGTGCTGACTCAATTTTTGGGGCATCTATCAACATCTCGTCTGTAATGCCGGTGAGATCGGTAATAAATTGCGGTAGCGCAGTTCCGGGATTGATAAAGGTTTTAAAGGTTCCAATGACCTCACCACCGCATACTTTTACTGCGCCGATTTCGGTGATGGCACTTCCGGTCTGCGGTGAAGCGCCCGATGTTTCTAGATCGAGAACGACGAAGGTGACCTGAGATAGGTCTTGGTCATGCTCTCTATGGTCACTCACAGTCTCAGCCTAGATTACTGAGATGACAGAGAGTCACTTTTTTCGTTTGGTTATTGCCTTCTTTGCGCGGGCTGTGAATTTGTCAGTCTCGTTCTTAATTCGAGCATAGACAACTTCAGCCCAAGCAAATTCAGTTGCCAGAATGGCTACACCGAGAACGATCATGGGAATTCCAGGACCTGGAATGAACATAAAGACAATCCCGAGTAGGACTAAAAGTGATCCGACAACGGCAACGATGACCCACCTTAATGGATGGGGAAGATGGCGCCAGACAGAATTGAATTTCTCTCTAACTCTCAATGCCATGGCCCGGGACTTCCTTCGAATTCCGTGTTGCTCGCAGACTCAAGACTATAGAAGTCGTGATCACTAGTACAACAACTCCAAGGCTCAGGAGTGTTGGAATCTTAAAGAACGCGTGCGATACGATCATCTTTATACCTACCCACACAAGAACAATCGAAAGCCCTTGATTGAGGTAGATGAAGCGGTGCATCAAATCTGCTAGCAAGAAGTACATAGCGCGCAGACCCAAGATGGCTAGAGCATTACTTGAGAAGACGAGAAATGGCTCTTCGGTAACGGCAAAGACTGCCGGAATTGAATCGACCGCAAAGACAATGTCCATAAATTCAATAATGACCAGAACGGCCAACAGGGGAGTAGCTACACGCTTTCCATTTTCAATTGTAAAGAATTTCTCGCCCTTGAATTCATTGGACATAGGGACAAAGCGCTTGAAGGCCCGGTAGACCTTGGTCTCAGTCGGATCTAATTTCTCATCCGCACCCTTGATCATCTTGTATCCACTGTAAATCAAGAAGGCACCGAAAATGTAGAGGACCCACGATGCTTGCTTGATGGCCACAACACCGAGGGCGATGAAGATGGCTCTAAATACAAGTGCTCCCAGAATTCCCAGGAAGAGCACACGATGTTGGTACTGCCGTTCGACTCCGAAGTAGGTAAATATCACGCCCCATACAAAGACATTATCGATGGCAAGTGATTTCTCAATCACGTAACCGCTCAGGTACTGAGCGCCGTATTCGCCACCGTAGATAACCCAAATCACGACACCGACAGCTAAGCCAAGAGAGATCCAGATTGTCGACCAGATGGCCGCTTCCTTCATCGAGATCACATGTGCTTTTTTATGGAGAAAGAGATCCACGGCTAGCATCAATAGGACGCCACCCAAAAGAATTATCCACGCAGATAAAGGAACGTTCATAACAACCCCCGAAGACAGTGCGCAAATGCTGACGCCCAAAGTCTCCACCACCGAATTTTCGGCCTGCGTACCGGATTTGTAAGGTACAAATCGTGATGACGACACTGCAGTGTGAGGTGTACTCCCCTTGATGGCTTAAGGGTACAAGTTGGCGGTTTATTTGCAACTCGAAATGGCGTAATGTCTCGCGCATGGAATATAGACGGCTCGGCAGTACCGGTATGTATGTCTCTGAGATCTCTTACGGAAACTGGATCACCCACGGCTCCCAAGTGGAGCAAGAAGCGGCAATCAAATGTGTGAAGACCGCCTTTGATTTAGGAATCACCACTTTTGATACCGCCGATGTCTATGCCCAAACTCGAGCTGAAACAGTTCTAGGAAAGGCGCTCAAGGGTATCCGCCGAGAATCTTATGAACTCTTTACCAAGGTGTACTGGCCAACAGGTACTGGCAAAAACGATCGCGGACTCTCACGCAAGCACATCATGGAGTCCTGCCACGCATCCTTGAAGCGCCTCAATGTGGATCACATCGATCTCTATCAGATGCATCGCTTCGACTTTGAAACTCCTCTGGAAGAATCTCTTCAAGCATTTGAAGATTTGATTCGGCAAGGCAAAGTTAACTACATCGGATTTTCTGAGTGGACAGCGGCTCAGATCTCTTCAGCGTTGAAGATCCAAGATGCTCGAGGCTATTCACGCTTTGTCTCAAGCCAGCCCCAGTATTCAGCGCTTTGGCGCGTGATCGAAGCCGAAGTTGTTCCACTATCTCGCAAAGAGGGAATAGGTCAGATCGTCTGGTCACCTATCGCTCAAGGCGTCTTGACTGGAAAGTACAAGCCAGGTGCAAAGCCTCCAGCCGGATCACGTGCCACCGACAAGAAGAGCGGCGCTGGAATGATTACGCGCTGGATGCGTCCTGAAGTTTTGGAAGCGGTTCAAAAGCTTAAACCCGTTGCTGACTCCGTCGGTCTTTCGATGTCACAACTAGCAATTGCATGGGTGTTACAGAATGACAATGTTTCATCTGCAATTATGGGCGCTACAAAGCCATCTCAAGTTAAAGAGAATGTGAAAGCCTCCGGCGTAAAGCTCGATGCATCTGTTATGAAGGCAATTGATAGTGCTCTGGGAACTCTCCCCGAACGCGATCCAAAGCAAAATATCAGCCCAAACCCACGTCCGTAGGGAGTAAATCCACATGAGTAATCCATTTTTCTCGCGCAGCACTCTGGAATATGAACTCCCAGATTTTGCAGCCATCAGAGAAGAGCATTACCTCGAGGCCTTCTACGAAGGCACCAAGCAGCAGATCGCCGAAGTTGAAGCAATCATTGCAGCGGGGGAGCCAACCTTTGAGAATACGATTGTTGCTTTAGAGAAAAGTGGCCAAGTTCTTACCCGGATGTTGATGGTTTTCTATAACAAATCGTCAAGTGACACCAATGACAATTTAGATGCAATTGAAGAAGAGATTGCACCCAAGTTGTCGGCCCATCAGGATGCCATCCAACTCAATCCTGCGCTCTTTTCGCGCATAAAGTCTCTGCATGAGAAGAAGGAGAGCCTCAATCTCAATTCGGAAGATTCATGGCTACTCGACAAGTACTATCGCGATTTTGTCTATGCAGGTGCACATCTCAGTGATTCTCAACGAGAAGATCTCACCAAGCTCAATGAGCGACTTTCATATTTAGAGACCCAGTTTTCCAAAAATCTTCTTGCTGACACAAACGACAGCGCGCTTGTAATTGATGATGTGAAAGAACTTGCTGGGCTTTCTGACAGTGAGATCCAGGCTGCAGCAGATGCGGCAAGAGATCGTGGGCATGAAGGAAAATATCTTTTGGCGATGGTTAACTTCACCGGTAATCCAATGCTGGAAAGTCTTGAAGTGCGCAGCACGCGTGAGGCGATTATGAAAACCTCGCTTCGTCGCGGAAATCGCGACAATGAGCATGACACAAAGAAGATAATCATTGAAATGGCTACGTTACGAGCAACCCGTGCCAAATTGTTTGGCAAGAAGACTCATGCCGAATACATCATCGCTGAACAAACAGCAGGAAACGTCGAAAACGTTCACTCGATGCTACGCAAGATTGCACCTGCGGCTGTGCGTAATGCAAAGGCTGAAGGATCTGATATCCAGGCGATGATCAAAGATTCTGATGAGGATTTCGAGTTAGCTAGCTGGGATTGGGATTTTTACACCGAGAAAGTTCGCAAAGCCAAACACAACATTGATTCCAGTGCGATGAAGCCTTACTTTGAACTTGAAAGAGTTCTTAAAGATGGTGTCTTTTACGCCGCCAATAAACTATTTGGGATTTCATTTAAAGAGCGTCCAGATATGGTGACCTACCATCCTGAAGCTCGTGCTTTTGAAGTTTTTAATGAAGATGGCAGCAAACTTGGGCTCTTTATTGGTGATTTCTACACCCGTGACTCTAAGCGCGGTGGTGCTTGGATGAATAACCTCGTCGATCAAAACTTCCTGCTTGGGCAGCTTCCTGTTGTATGTAACAACCTCAACATTCCGAAGCCTGCTGCAGGCCAGCCAACGCTTCTAACCTATGACGAAATTGTCACTTTGTTCCACGAATTTGGCCATGCACTGCACGGACTTCTCTCTAGCGTCACATACCCACGCGTTTCAGGAACTAGCGTGCAGAGAGACTTCGTTGAGTTCCCATCACAAGTTAATGAGATGTGGATTCTCTGGCCGGAAGTTGTCTCTAACTACGCCAAGCACCATGTGACCGGTGAGCAACTCCCGCAAGAATTAATTGATCGCTTGCAAGGTGCATCAACCTTTAATGAAGGACATGCCACCACGAGTTATTTAGCGGCTGCCATTCTTGATCTGGCGTGGCATTCATTGGAAGATGGGCAGACTGTGTCAGATGTAGTCGAGTTCGAAGCAAATGCCATTAAGGATTATGGTTTGGATTATCACGCTGTTCCAACTCGCTATCGCAGCACATATTTCTCTCACATATTTGGCGGGGGATACTCGGCTGGCTACTACGGATATATCTGGAGCGAAGTACTTGATGCGGAATCGGTTGAGTGGTTTAAGGAGAACGGTGGCCTTACCCGCAAAAATGGCGATCACTTCAGAGCAGAGCTCTTAAGTCGTGGCGGCTCGATTGACTCAATGCAGATGTTTAAGAACTTCCGCGGGAGAGAGGCGACAATTACACCGTTGCTTAAGCGCCGTGGACTTGAGTAATTCGAGTTACAAAACCGTCTACCGCTGATTCGATCATCTGCAGTACTTTTTGGTATGCCGCCTCAGGTTTGTTGTAGGGATCTGGAACTTCCAATTTGAAGTAATCGGAAGACGATGGGTCAATGTGGGCTAGCTTTGGATCAAACTGTCGCAGATAAAAAACCTTGGCCCGATCTTCTTCGGTTGCTGCCAAAGATAAAACTTTCTCATAATTACTTGAATCCATCACCAAGATGTAGTCATTGATATAGAAATCATTGGCCTTAAATTGTGAGGCTGTATGGTGATATTTGTAACCAGCCTTCTCCCAGACCAATTGTGAGGTGGGATGAGGTCCTTCGCCGATATGCCAGCCACTTGTTCCAGAGCTACTCACAGTAACTTTTGGGTGGGAAAGGTTGGCTACTTTGGTGGATAGAACTGCTGCAGCCATGGGAGAGCGACAAATATTTCCCAAACAAACCATCGCCACGGATAGGTATTCCACTCTTTGATCCTATCCTGCCTTACGCTGGAGTCGTGGAAAAGTATCTAACTATCTCCTTGGCGGGCTTAAGTCTTTTAGTTTCGCTCTATTTGGTGCGAAGCATTCGATCTTTGCATCGGAAGATAAACCGAAACGCAGATCGAGTAAGCAAAGAACTCACATCCCAGACAGGCCGAATCAATCGAGATCTAGCTGATGTCTATCACCAATTTGAAGCAATCGAGCAACTACTTCCACTTCTTAAATTATCCGCTCCACTGCCTCCCTCGCGCGGTTGGGCAGCATCTCCGGACTTTCTACTTACTCTGGCGCACATTACGCGCCAACTGAAGCCCCGCCTGACTGTCGAACTTGGTTCTGGTACATCCACTCTTGTGCTGGCTAAATCAGGGGCCAAGAAAATTGTTAGCCTCGATCATTCGGTTGAATATGGTGAAGAAACTCGTGCAATGCTTGCTTCGCATGGAGTCCGCGGAGTAGATCTCCGTATTCATGAACTTGAGACTTACCCAGGCGGATACAAGTGGTATGCACAATCGACTCTCAAGGGACTAGCAAGGATTGATCTTCTTGTTATCGATGGCCCACCAAGTGCCACAAATCCGGATGCCCGCTACCCAGCACTCGAACATCTGATTCCTTTGCTCTCTCCCAAAGCGACAATTATTTTGGATGATGCCGATCGCGAAGAAGAACGAAAACTTGCGGATGCGATT
>JBEANF010000012.1:0-41522 GCA_041165585.1 Actinomycetota bacterium
AACTGGATTGTCTATATCTATGCCACAAATACGGGACATGTTGTTGAGGCATCTCTTGGGTACTACATCAACCCGCTTGTAGTAATTGCCACTGGTGTAATTGTTCTCAAAGAGAAAATGCGCCCTCTGCAATGGGTTTCGGTCGGGATTGCAACTCTTGGTGTTGCGGTGCTCACCATTGATTATGGGCGTCTACCCTGGATCGCATTGGGTCTTGCCTTTTCGTGGGGCAGCTACAGCTTGGTGAAGAAGCAGCTAGGGCTGGGAGCACTCGAAGGACTTTCGATCGAGACCCTAATTTCTAGTGGTGCCTATCTTGGATATCTCATCTGGCTAGGCAATTCAGGTGAAGGACAATTTCTTCAATCGTGGAAGTTAACTCTGCTCTTTATCGGCGGAGGAGCAGTAACTGCGATCCCATTACTACTTTTTAATGGCTCAACAAATCGCCTTCCCCTCACAGTGATTGGCCTTTTGCAATACATCACCCCAACTATTCAATTCTGTCTGGGAGTTTGGTATTACAACGAGGAGATGCCAGCAGCTCGTTGGGCAGGTTTTCTATTTATTTGGGTTGCGCTGGTAACACTTGCAATCGATCTAGTTAAATCAGGCAGATCGATCGATCACAGCATCACATAGCGAAAAGAGCGCTCCGGTTGCATCGTTAAGGGGCAGAGGGCCAAGACATGTTCGAGCATCCTTGGCGATGGAGAGAAGCTGTTCGCGAGACTGCTCTAACGCTGGGTGTGTACGCAGAGTTACAAGTACTTGATCAACTACTGCTTGATCAGAAATTGGTCCTTTAAGAAGTTCTTGCAATTCACGATCTTTAGGATCAGTAGATTTCATAACATTGAGAGTGACTAATGTAGGAACGCCCTCTTTAAGGTCAGTCCCTGGAGTTTTGCCAGATTCTTTCGACTCGCTAGCGATATCAATAATATCATCGGCAAGTTGAAAAGTAATTCCGATCTTCTCTCCAAATACTTCAAGCGTCTTAAGTGTTTCTTGCGACGCACCTGACAGAAGTGCACCAAATTGAGCACTCGCTGAAATTAGTGAACCAGTCTTATCGCTGACAACTTTGAGGTAGTGAGCAAGCGGATCTTCACCTTGTGCCGGTCCTTGTGTCTCCATAATCTGACCGATGACTAGCCGCTCGAAGGTCTGAGCTTGAAGATGAACTGCTGCAGATCCCAGATCTGCCAACATATCTGACGTTCTTGCAAAAAGATAATCACCAGTCAGAATCGCAACAGTATTCCCCCAGCGGCTATTGGCGCTTTGGACACCGCGGCGTAGAGGAGCTTCATCCATCACATCATCGTGATAGAGAGTTGCAACGTGCGTTAATTCGCAGACAACGGCAGCTTCAATAATTCCTGTAGCGCGAGGATTTCCAAAGTGCGAGGTGATCAAGGTAAGAAGCGGACGAAGTCTCTTTCCACCTGCTTCAACCAAGTGACGTGAAGTCTCAATAACCAGCGGATACTTGCCCTCGATCTGCTTACGTAGCAAATCTTCAACTTCGACCATGCGTGATGCAAGGTCAGCCTCGAGCGCTGGCGCGAGATCAGGAATGCCAAATGATGACATTAGCGAAGGAAAGATGCGGTTTGGGCGATGTAATCAAGGAGTGGTGCTGGAACTACTCCAAGCACAACTGTGATTGCAAGGGATGCGATAATTGTGATTCGTGTGTAGATCGATGGAATAACAACACTTGTTCCATCATCGACTGAATCCTTAAAGAACATCAAGACTACAACGCGGATGTAGAAGAAGGCCGCTACTGCAGAAGAAAGTACACCGGTGATCAGAATTGCTGTATTTCCGCCTTCATAGGCTGCAGAGAAGATCGAGAACTTTCCGACAAATCCGCTTGTCAAAGGGATGCCAGCAAAAGCTAGAAGTAGGAAGGCAAAGGATGTGGCAATCCAAGGCGAACGCTTACCAAGTCCAGCCCAACGATTGAGATCTGTCACTTCTCCAGATGAGTCTGTTACGAGTGAGACGATGGCAAATGCACCAACTGTTGCTACACCGTACGCGAAGAGATAGAAAATTGATGCATCTAAACCAGATTTATTCAGTGCGATGACACCCGAAAGCAAGAAGCCGGCGTGGGCAATCGATGAGTAAGCCAACATGCGCTTGACATCGCGCTGTGCGATTGCGACAAGAGAGCCAAAGACCATAGTGATAAGTGCAATCGCTGTAAGCATGGGACGCCACTGCCAGACATCACCAGCAAAGGCCACATAGAAGATGCGCAACATCGCACCGAAGGCTGCAACTTTGGTCGCTGCTGCCATGAAGGCAGTGACTGCAGTTGGTGAGCCTTGATAGACATCTGGTGCCCACGAGTGGAATGGGACAGCCCCCACTTTAAAGAGTAGGCCTACGCTGATGAATGCGATTCCTATGAGAAGGAATACATCGTTGGCTGCTCCCCCTGTGATCGCAGATGCGATACCGGCAAAGGTAATCGAATCTGAATATCCGTAGAGATAAGCAACTCCGAAGAGGAAGAATGCTGATGAAAAGGCGCCGAGCAGAAAGTATTTCAAGGCAGCTTCTTGTGATGCCAAGCGGCGGCGGCGCGCTAAGCCGGCCATCAAATAAAGAGGTAGCGAGAGTACTTCTAGCGCAACAAATAAGGTGATGAGATCTGTTGCAACGGGAAAGAGCATCATGCCAGCGATTGCAAAGAGAGTAAGTGGATATATCTCTGTTACTTTCACATTCGCTGCCTGTGCTTGGCGTTCATCATCTGAACCAGGAACTGCCGTAGGCGCAGCTGCAAATTTGTCGCTATCTGCAAAGAGCAAAATAGCGATCAGTGAGATTAGTAGAATGCTGCCTTGGAGGAGATAGCCTGCACCATCGAAGGTTACAGATGACATGGCGGCCTTACTTGAAAATGTACCATGCGCGTTAAATAACGCCACTAAGGCTAGAACCAAAGTAAGAATCGCGATAAAGAGTTGAGAAGAACTTCGTGACTTGCGAGGCGCAAATGCCTCAATCAGAACTCCGATAAGTGCTCCCCCGAGTACAACCAAGATTGGTGCGATAAAGGTGTAGTTAAGCACTGGGGCAGTAAAAGTCATCGCTTACTTTCCTCCATTCATGGTCGGAGCAGGATCGCTATATCCCTGCTGGCTTACTACGTGAGCTGCTGCAGGGTTGATGATCTTAAGAAGTGGTGAAGGATAGAAACCTAGAACGACAATTATTGCGATCACAGGAGCGATTGCAACCTTTTCGCGTAGATTCAAATCTTTGAGATTCTCATTTCCTGGAGTTGTAGGTCCATGGAGTGCGCGCTGGACTGGAATCAAGATGTAGAGAGCAGCTAAAACAATTCCAAAGGTGGCAATTACGGCTGCAACTGGATAGCGGGTAAATGTGCCAACGAGGACTAAGAATTCGCTCACAAAGCTTGATAGTCCTGGCAATGCCAGGCTTGACATACCAGCGATAAAGAAGCTCCACGCCATGATCGGAGTTACGCGTTGTAACCCGCCAAAGTCAGCGATCGTAGTTGAACCACGGCGTGCTGCCATCCACCCCGCAACAAGGAATAAGGCGGCAGTCGAGAAGCCGTGATTAAACATATAGAGGGTTGCTCCACTTTGAGCCTGTGAAGTCATGGCAAAGATTCCCAGGGTAATAAATCCAAAGTGCGAGATCGAAGTGTATGCAATGAGGCGCTTAATATCTTTTGCACCGATTGCAAGAAATGCTCCATAGAGAATCGAAATGAGGGAGAGCACGATGATAACCGGAGTAAAAGTCTTGCTCGCATCAGGGAAGATGGAGAGGCAGAAACGGATCATTCCGTAGGTTCCAACCTTATCGAGCACGCCTAAAAGCAGAACTGAGCTTCCAGCCGTTGCACTCTTTGCCGCATCTGGCAGCCAAGTATGAAATGGCCAGAGTGGCGCCTTGATAGCAAAGGCGATAAAGAATCCAAGGAAGAGCATGTTCTGTGTTGTGCTACTCATAGATGTATGAAGCTCTGAAAGTGCGGTGATATCAAATGTATGACCACCATTATTTCCTGAGATTACATAGAGGCCAATAATCGAGGCCAGCATCAGAAGACCACCAAAGAGGCTGTATAGCAAGAACTTCACAGCTGCTGCTGCACGCTCTCCGCTGCCATATCCACCGATCAAGAAATAGACCGGAATAAGCATCGCTTCAAAGAAGACATAGAAGAGGAAGAGATCGGTTGCAGCAAAGACGCCGATCATCATGGTTTCAAGTACAAGAATGAGGATGTAGAAAGTCTTTACTCCCCAGCGCCCACCTTCAGATTCATGCCATCCAGCCAAGATAACAACCGGTGCCAGAATTACAGACATCAAGATCAGAACAAGTGCGATTCCATCTACGCCCAGCGCCCAATTAATGGCAAAAGATGGAATCCAGGAGTAGCTCTGTCTAAATTGCAGCGCAGTCTGATCTACGTTGAAGTTGAGCGACTTCACAATTGTGGCAACGGCAACAACTACCGATGTCGCGAGAGCGACTTGCTTAACTAATGTCGTTTGCGCAGATGGAATTGCTGCAATGACAGCGGCTCCAATAAGTGGAAGAAGCATGATGATTGTGAGAGTCATTATTGAGTCACCACCCAAATCGCTGTTAGAAGGGCCAGTGCTCCCACAAAGATGAGGGCTGCATATGCGCGAACAAATCCGCTCTGGGTTCGGCGTAGTGTCGAGCCTGAACCAACCGCAATCGAGCCAACTCCACGGACTGCTCCGTCGATTACTTGGTCATCGATTACAACAAGACCACGCGTCAGCGCTTGTCCGGGACGCATAAAGACGCTCTCGTTAAAGGTATCCTGCCCAAGATCGTTACGAGCAAAGCGAGTCGCCCACGAAACATTTTCTGGAGCAACAGCATCAACGTTCTTAAATTGATACTTGATTAGCGCAATAGTCACGCCGATTACCACCATGGTGACCGCCAAAATTGTGACGACGCTATGTGGCAGTAACTCTTCATGCTCTGAGTGATGTTCGAAGAGTGGATAGAGCCAATTCTTAAGTGCATCATTGCGATAGAGCAAGAATCCGGAGGTGACCGAGCCGATTGAGAGGATCACCATTGGAATCCACATCAGTGCTGGTGATTCATGCGGATGAGCACCGTCATCCCAACGCGCCTTACTTGTAAATGTCATGACCATAACCCGAGTCATATAGAAAGCGGTGATGGCAGCACCAAGAAGCGTAACGCTTCCCAGAATAACTCCCTTTACCCCACCTGAATTAAATGCTTCGGCGATAATCGCATCTTTTGAGTAGAAACCAGCAAATGGTGGAACACCCAGAATGGCCAAATATCCCAAACCAAAGGTGACAAATGTGATCGGCATAAACTTTCGAAGCGCGCCGTATTTGCGCATATTTACTTCATCATTCATACCGTGCATGACAGAGCCTGCTCCCAGGAACATTCCGGCTTTGAAGAATCCGTGGGTAAGCAAGTGCATAATTGCAAATGCATATCCAATTGGACCAAGACCTGCACATAAAATCATGTAACCGATCTGAGACATAGTTGAGGCAGCAAGCGCTTTTTTAATGTCATCTTTAGCAGTACCAATGAGCGCACCAAAGATCAAAGTGATTGCACCAACGATAACAACCAAAAGCTGGGCAGTAGGTGCTGCATCAAAGACGAAGTTAGATCGCACGATGAGATAGACACCGGCTGTAACCATTGTTGCTGCGTGAATCAGCGCCGAGACTGGAGTTGGACCTGCCATCGCATCGCCCAACCACGCTTGCAAAGGAAATTGTGCAGACTTACCAGCAGCTGCAACTAATAACATTAAGCCCATTGCAGTCAGCGCTGGAGTTCCAGCGCGCTCTGCTGCTTCCTTTACGCCTTCAAATGAGACAGTTCCCATCGTTGCAAAGGCGATCATGATTGCAAATGACAATCCCATATCGCCCACGCGGTTCATGACGAATGCTTTCTTTGAAGCGGTGGCATATGCCGGCTTCTGATTCCAGAATCCAATGAGGAGGTATGAGGCAAGGCCCACACCTTCCCAGCCAACATAGAGATTGAGGTACGAATTACCGAGAACTAAGAGCAGCATTGCTGCAATAAAGAGGTTGAGGTACGCAAAGAAGCGACGGCGGTTCTCGTCATGTGACATATATGAAATCGAGTAGATATGAATCAGTGTGCCGACGCCGGTGATAAGTAGAACAAAACAGATTGATAACTGATCCAGAAGCAGTGCCGCATCAACATTGAAATCGCCAACCTTGATCCAAGAAAAGAGGGTCTGAGTCAGAGCGCGTTCTTCGGTAGAACGGTTAGTCATTGCAAAGAAGTGCGCCAGGCCGAGAGCAAATGAACCAGCAGACATTGCAGTTGCCAGCAAATGTCCCCACTTATCAGCCTTGCGACCCATAAGCAGAAGGAAGGTTGCTCCAAAGAGTGGAAGTCCGATGAGATATACGAGCGAGCTTGAGGTAACCATTGTTATCGCTTCAACAAACTAGCATCGTCGATCGATGCTGAACGGCGTGAGCGATAAATCGCCACGATGATGGCTAGACCAACAACTACTTCACATGCAGCCACAACCATCGTAAAGAATGCGACAACTTGACCATTGAGGTTTCCATTGAGGCGTGAGAATGTGACTAGTGTTAGGTTTGCAGCATTGAGCATTAGCTCAATGCACATAAAAACAACGATTGCATTGCGACGTACTACAACGCCTACAGCGCCGATGGTAAAGAGAAGTGCTGCGAGGTAGAGGTAGTTATATGGATTCACTTACTTCTCCTCTTTCACAGTTGGATCAACGACATCGAGCTGGAAATTTGCGGATTCAATTACATCGCCACGCGCCTTGAGCGTTGCAGAAATTGATGTAGGTGCAGGTGTTCCATCTGGAAGCAGAGCTGGAACATCAACTGCATTGTGAAGTGCGTAAACACCTGGACCTGGAAGACCTGCGGCATCTGCAAGCGAACCTGTTCGGAAGCGAGCGATAGCCTGTTCGCGCTGTGATGGACGGCGGTCAGTGCGCTGGTGATGGGCTAAAACCATGGCACCCAGTGCTGCGGTGATCAAAAGTGCTGAAATAACTTCAAATGGGAAGACGTAATCAGAGAAGAGTAGAGCTGCAATGCCTTCGACGTTTCCATCCTGATTAGCAATGTCAAGTCCGAGATATGAACGACCAAGGGTTGCGCGTCCAATCAGCGCAATCATCAAACCGCCAAAGCCGAGCGCTGCTGTGATGGCAATCCAACGAAGACCTTTAATTGTCTCGATCAGTGAATCAGAAGCATCAACACCGACCAACATCAGGATGAAGAGAAAGAGCATCATGACCGCACCTGTATAGACGACGATCTGTACGATTCCGAGGAAGAGGGCTTCTTGCGCAATAAAGAAGATAGCCAAGGTGATCATGACCCAAGCAAGCAAAATCGCAGAGTGAACTGCCTTTTTTACTACGAGCATGCCAAGGGCGGCGATTACAGAAAGTGGAGCAAGTGCCCAGAATAAAATTGCTTCTGGTGTTGCAATTTCAAACATTACTTAGCGCCTCCTTCTTGTGAAGGATGAGCACCGGTGACATCACCGTTGTAATAATTCGTATCGTTCATGCCCGGATACATGGGGTGTGGTGGAGCGAGCATTCCGGCACGAAGTGGCGCCAAGAGATCTTCCTTTTCGAAGATTAACTTCGCACGAGTGGAATCTGCCAACTCATATTCATTAGTCATTGTCAGCGCACGTGTTGGGCAGGCTTCAATGCAGAGTCCGCAGAAAACACAACGCAGATAGTTAATTTGATAAACCTTGCCGTAACGCTCTCCTGGTGACATCTGATTCTCTGGAGTGTTATCAGCGCCTTCTACAAAGATTGCATCTGCCGGGCATGCCCATGCGCAGAGTTCGCAACCGATGCACTTTTCAAGTCCATCAGGATGGCGATTGAGTTGGTGGCGTCCATGAAAACGTGGCTCTGTAGGAGCCTTCACATCAGGATATGCAACGGTGAGGTTCTTCTTAAAGATAGAACGGAAAGTGACCCAGAAGCCCTTTGCCTGCTCGACGAGTGAACCTGATCCTGGTTGATCTACTTCAACAAAGGCGACGTCATCAACATTTGCTGCAGCACCTGACTTTTTTGGCTCGACCGAATTACTCATTCTTGCCTCCTGTCTGAGTTGAAGCGTTAAATGAAGAAACACCTGGAAGAGATGGCACTGGGAAATCAGGCGCGTCACTTTCGACTTGTTGCTCTTCAGCCTTCTTCACTTTATTGCGCTCGAAGAGTGAGCTAACACCCATAGCAATTACTACAAGACCCAGAGCAAAGGCGATGATTACCGTACGCGAAGCACCTTCTTGTTGCAGCACACGAAGTGTGGCCACAATCAAAATCCAGAGAAGTGAAACCGGAATCAATACCTTCCAACCAAACTTCATGAATTGGTCATAGCGAAGCCGTGGAAGCGTTGCGCGCAACCACATAAAGATAAAGAAGAAGAAGTTGACCTTAAGGAAGAACCAGACAATGGTGAACCATCCACCAAGCCAGGCTTCAGTAAATCCAAGGCCAGGAAGTGCGTGATATCCGCCGAGGAATAGCGTTGTTGCAAGCGCTGAAACTGCAACAATATTGACATATTCGGCTAGGAAGAAGAGTGCGAACTTAAGTGATGAGTACTCGGTATGGAATCCGCCTACGAGCTCTCCTTCGGCTTCAGCTAAGTCAAATGGTGCGCGGTTTGTCTCGCCCACCATCGAGATCACATAGATCACAAATGAAGGAAAGAGCACTACCGCGTTCCAATAATTTGCGTGCTGCGAATTAATGATCTCCGAAGTCGACATAGATCCCGCGTAGATAAAGACAGCAACGAGAGAAAGTCCCATCGCTACTTCATATGAAATTACCTGAGCGCTAGAGCGAAGTCCGCCAAGGAGCGGATATGTAGAGCCAGATGACCAGCCCGCAAGCACAACGCCATAAACACCAATTGATGTAACGGCCAGGATGTAGAGAACTCCGACAGATAGATCAGTCAGTTGCATGGCTGTCTCTTGCCCAAAGAGATTTACCTTGCCGGTCATTGGAATAACTGCAAAGGACATGAAACACATTGCTGCAGCAATAATCGGTGCTGCAATAAATACGACCTTATCTGCAGCCGCAGGAATGATGTCTTCTTTAAGCGCCAGCTTTACGCCGTCGGCAAGTGATTGCAATAAACCAAATGGGCCAACTCGGTTCGGACCAGTGCGCTGCTGCATCTTGGCAAGTACGCGGCGCTCAGTCCAGACAGCCAGCAAAGTTGAGACGACGCAGATCGCAAAAACGATAACCGCCTTTACAACAATGAGCCAGCCTGGATCTTTTCCAAGGAGTTCTGCTGTTGTCATGCCTTCACCACCGTTACTAAATCGCCATGAACTGCATTAAGAGTCTTTAGCGGAGTTGATCCAATTGAGTTGCGTGGAAGCCAGACTGCATCATCGTGAATATCTTCAACAAGAACAGAAAGTGTGATGGAGCCGTTGTTATTGGAGATACGCACCTGATCACCAGATTTAACTCCGATTGCAGTTGCACGTTGCTGTGAGATCACCGCAATTGTTGGGCGACGAGTTCCAGCCAAGTTATCTTCACCAGATTGCAGTGTTCCCTCATCTAGAAGTCTGCGCCAAGAGGTGATCAATGCTTGATCTCCAGAGACCTTTATGGTTGAACCGCCTGCAACTGGATTAAATGGAGTGCGTGCACCATCCCACTTTCCAAGTTGAGCAAATTCGCGAGCAGCGGCAGTTACTGTGCCGAGCATGATGGATTCGCCCATTGCATCTGCTAAAGCCGAAAGGATACGCACATCGCTACGATTAAGTGAATCGGCAACGGCTGCTGCAAAGGTACGTTGACGACCTTCCCAGTTAATAAATGTTCCGTATTTTTCAGTCACAGCTGCAACTGGAAGAACTACATCTGCAACTTCTGTAACAGATGAATGTGCAATCTCGAGTGATACGACAAATGCTTTCTTAAATGCGGCTTCAACCTGAGCCGCATCTGGAAGATCTGCGCTATCTACTCCGCCCACTACGAGCGCATCAAGTGAACCGTTATGAATAGCCGCGATCATCTCTGATGCACTACGACCAATTTCTTGAGGAAGTGTGCTGACTCCCCAGGCTGCTGCCATATCTACTCGCGCTGCAGAATCTGCTACTGGTCGACCACCTGGAAGAAGTGAGCCAATAGCACCGGCCTCAAGCGCACCGCGCTCACCCGCACGACGTGGAATCCACGCCAACTTTGCGCCAGTCTTATCGGCGAGTGCAACTGCGGCTGAAATTAGCCCAGCGCTCTCTGATGCACGCTCGCCTAGAAGAATTACAGATTTAGCAGTTAACTCAATCGGAGAAAGTGCGGCACTTTCAGCACCTGGTGCCACCTTTACAAATGTTGCCTTGAGCTTATCCATTGCAATCGAAGACTTAGTAGCTACAGATGTCACTGCTAGTCCGCGCTTCTTAAAGTTCTTATTCAGGCGCAAGAAGACAATTGGTGATTCTTCTTCAGGTTCAAATGCAACGAGAAGAACGTGATCAGCTGAATCGATATCACGATATTCAACCGCAGAGCCAACTACTCGTGAAGCTAGAAGGTTTGCTTCTTCATCGGATGTCACACGAGCGCGGAAATCAATATCGTTTGTCTTCAGTGCAATACGTGCAAACTTGGCATAACCATATGCATCTTCAACTGTTGGGCGACCACCTACAAGTACACCGGCACGCTTTCCAACTAGACCAGCTGCAGCGGCAGCCAGAGCTTCTGGCCACGATGCGGCAACGAGTTGACCTTCTGCATTGCGGACCAGAGGAGAGGTAATACGATTTTGTGAGGTGACATATTTAAATGCCCAACGACCCTTATCGCAGTTCCATTCTTCGTTAACTGCTGGATCATCTCCTGCAAGACGGCGAAGCGTCTTGCCACGACGAACATCGGTGCGCATATCGCAACCTGATGCACAGTGCTCGCAAGCAGATGGGGTAGAGACAAGATCGAATGGACGTGCTCGGAAACGATAAGAAGCTCCAGTAAGAGCACCTACTGGGCAAATCTGAATCGTATTTCCTGAGAAGTAGGACTTAAATGGATCGTTTTCGTAGATACCAACTTGCTGGAGAGCGCCACGGTGATTCAAAGTAATAAATGGATCTGATGCGATCTGATCTGAAAAGCGGGTACAACGTGCGCAGAGCACACAACGCTCGCGATCGAGTAGAACCTGGGAAGAGATATTGATTGGCTTCTCAAAGAGGCGCTTTTTTCCATCAAGACGAGCTTCTGGATTTCCATTGGTCATCGCTTGGTTCTGCAATGGACATTCGCCACCTTTGTCGCAGACTGGACAATCAAGTGGGTGGTTTCCAAGCAATAACTCCATCACGCCTTTCTGAGCCTTGTCGGCAACAGGTGATGTGAGTTGGGTCTTGACGATCATATTTGGTTCGACCGGAATTGTGCATGATGCCTGTGGCTTTGGAAATGCCCGACCATTAATTTCAATATCAACTAAGCATTGTCGACAAGCACCGACGGGATCAAGAAGTGGGTGATCGCAGAAACGTGGAATCTGGATTCCAAGTTTTTCTGCCGCGCGAATAACAAGAGTGCCTTTAGGAACTGTTACTTCAAATCCATCAATGACAACAGTGATCATCTCAACGGCAACTGCATTCTCTTGTGTAGTCATTACTTGCTCGCCCCCACAAAGAGTGTTGATTGGACAGGATCAAATGGGCAGCCACCGTTGGTGAGGTGAGCGATGTACTCGTCGCGGAAGTATTTAATTGATGAAGTGATTGGGCTGGTTGCACCATCTCCCAGCGCGCAGAAAGAACGACCCATAATGTTGTCGCAGAGATCTAACAACTTTTCAAGATCTGCTTCCGTACCAACGCCTGCCTCTAAATCGCGCAGAATCTGCACTAGCCACCATGTGCCTTCACGACATGGTGTGCACTTGCCGCAAGATTCGTGCTTATAGAACTCAGTCCAGCGCAATACGGCGCGAACTACACATGTTGTCTCATCGAAAATCTGTAGCGCTTTTGTGCCAAGCATTGAACCAGCAGCGGCAACACCTTCGTAATCCAATGGTGTATCAAGATGTGCATCGGTAAAGATTGGGGTTGATGATCCACCAGGTGTCCAGAACTTGAGTTTATGTCCGGTACGTACTCCCCCGGCGAGTTCGAGAATTTCACGCAAAGTAATTCCGAGTGGAGCTTCGAACTGTCCTGGATTATTTACATGTCCTGAGAGTGAGTACAAAGTTGCACCCTTTGATTTCTCAGTTCCCATCGCCTGGTACCACTGCGCTCCATTAGCAACAATTGCAGGAACAGATGCGATTGATTCCACGTTATTGACAACCGTGGGCTTGGCATAAAGGCCAGCAATTGCAGGAAACGGTGGCCGAAGACGTGGTTGGCCGCGGAACCCTTCTAGTGAATCAAGTAACGCTGTCTCTTCACCGCAGATATAGGCGCCTGCTCCGATGTGCAACACGATATCGACTCCGTTGCCAAGAATTCCTGCCTTGTATGCATCAGCAATCGCTTGGTTAACGCGACGCACAACGTGAGTTACTTCGCCGCGAATATAGATGAATGCACGCTTTGCACGAATTGCATGGCAGGCGATGATGCAACCTTCAAGAAGAACGTGTGGGTTGGCCATGAGCAATGGTGTGTCTTTACAAGTGCCTGGCTCTGATTCATCTGCATTGACTACGAGGTAGTGGTCTTTGTTATCGCCTTGTGGAATAAAGCCCCACTTCATTCCGGTAGGAAAACCTGCTCCTCCGCGACCGCGTAGACCTGAATCTTTAATGAGTTGGATGACATCATCGGGATTCATGGCAAGAGCTTTTTCCGATGCCTTATATCCACCGTGGCGCTTGTAGCCTTCTAAAGTAAATGAATCTTTCTCATCCCAATGAGCTGAAAGGATAGGTGTGAGCGTTGACATTACTTTCCTTCCTTTTCCATGGTGCGAGCAATTCCAAGACCGAGCAGAGTTGCAGGACCTGCTTGCACGCCCTCGTTTGCTAGTCCATCATCAAGACCTGCAAGAACAGCTGATGCTTCCTTAAATGTGACAAGACGATTTGGTCCACGAGTGGGGGCTGGTGGATTTCCAGCGCGGGCGCCGTCTACTAGGGTCTTGGCAGATTCAACTGTCTGGTTGTCATAGAACTCCCAGTTGGCCATAACAACAGGTGCGTAATCACACGCAGCGTTGCACTCGATATGTTCTAGTGAGACTTTTCCATCTGCTGTAACACCATCGTTATCAACACCAAGATGTTCTTTGAGAGCGCTAAAAATCGCATCTCCACCCATGATTGCGCAGAGCGTGTTGGTGCAGACACCGACGTGGTATTCACCGACTGGCTTGCGCTTGTACTGGGTGTAGAAAGTTGAAACCGCTGAAACTTCTGCAGTTTCAATCTCAAGCAACTCTGCAATCATCTCAATTCCAGAGTTGGTGACATAGCCGGCAACTGATTGCACGTAGTGCAGCAAAGGCATAATCGCAGAACGCTTACGAGGATAGCGCGTGATAATCGAGTTCATGATCTCGAGATTGAGTGTTGGATCTACTGATGACATTAGCGGTCAACGCCTCCCATAACAGGATCGATAGATGCAACAGCGCCGATGATGTCAGCAACCATTCCGCCTTCGCTCATAGCTGATGTTGATTGCAAGTTATTGAAAGATGGTTCACGGAAGTGCACGCGATATGGACGAGTACCACCGTCAGAGACAACGTGGGCTGCAAGTTCACCGCGTGGTGATTCAACTGCTGCATAAACCTGTCCGGCAGGAACGCGGAATCCTTCTGTGACAAGCTTGAAGTGATGGATAAGTGATTCCATCGATTGGCCCATGATCTCGCGGATGTGATCGAGTGAGTTACCTAGGCCATCTGCACCAAGTGCAAGCTGTGCTGGCCAGGCAATCTTCTTATCAGCAACCATTACAGGTGCACCGCTAAGTGCATCAAGCTTGGTGATTGCTTGCTCAATGATGCGAAGGGATTGTTCAAGCTCTGCCATGCGAATGAGGAAGCGACCATAGACATCACAGGTATCTGCAGTGACCACATCAAATTCATAATTTTCATATCCGCAGTACGGATTCATCTTGCGTAAATCCCAAGGAAGTCCAGTAGAACGAAGAACCGGACCGGTAATGCCAAGAGTTGTACATCCTGCAAGATCGAGATATCCGATTCCTTCCGTGCGCTTCATCCAGATTGTGTTACCAACCAAGAGGCGCTCGTTATCTTTAAAGTTTTTGCGAAGTGTCTTTACTAGTTTGCGTAAACGAGTAGTCATTCCTTCTGGAATATCTTGAGCAACACCACCTGGGCGGATGTAAGCCATATTCATGCGAAGGCCAGTTATTGCTTCAAAGGCATCAAGCACCATCTCGCGCTCACGGAATGCGAAAAACATCGGACCCATCGCACCGAGTTCGAGCGCTCCGGTACCAAGTGCAACCATGTGAGATGAGATGCGGTTAAGTTCCATCATCAAGACTCGGACAACAGATGCGCGCTCTGGCACATCGTTAGTGATGCCCAGCAACTTCTCAATTGCAAGACAGTAAGCAGTCTCGTTAAAGATTGGGCTTAGGTAATCCATGCGTGTGGCAAAGGTTGTTCCTTGCGTCCATGAACGAAATTCCATGTTCTTTTCAATACCTGTATGGAGGTATCCAATTCCTGGGCGAACTTCTGTAACTGTCTCGCCTTCTAGTTCAAGAACTAAGCGAAGAACACCGTGTGTAGATGGGTGTTGTGGACCCATGTTGACGATAATGCGTTCTTCTTTTGCTTCGCCAATTTCAGAGACGAGTGAATCCCAATCGCCTCCGGTAACTGAGTAGACAGTTCCTTCAGTGGTTTCGCGTGAGGATGCGTATGGATCGAAAGTGGTTGTCACTTGTATGACCTCCGCTGTGATGGAGCAGGTGTTGTTGCACCTTTGTACTCAACTGCAATTCCACCAAGTGGATAATCCTTGCGCTGAGGGTGTCCATCCCAATCATCTGGCATCAGGATGCGAGTAAGACCTGGGTGACCATCAAAGATAATTCCAAACATGTCGAATGTTTCGCGCTCGTGCCAATTGTTTCCACCCCACACATTTACAACTGATGGGATATGCGGATCAGTCTCTGAGGTGGCCACTTCAAGGCGAATTCGCTGATTTTTTGTCATTGAAAGCAATGGGTATACGGCAACAAGCTCTGCACCGGTGCGCTCTGGATAGTGAACACCAGAGACTCCCATGCACATTTCAAAGAGCAACTTATCGCGCAAAATTTGAGCGACCTCTACCAAACGCTCTTTCTTTATGTGAAGTGTAAGTTCGCCGCGATCTACAACAACGCGGGTAATTGCATCAGCAAAATCTGGATATGCACGTTCTAAATCATCGGCAACTTGATCGAAATATCCGCCAAATGGTCGCTCAGTTGAGCCAGGTGTTGTGACTGTTCGAACCAATCCGCCGTAACCAGATGTATCACCGGTACCGCGAGCGCCGAACATTCCCTGTTGGGTATCGCTCATTATGCGTGAGTCCCTTCAAGCGGGAATGAGCCCAATTGGATCGTAGGGCGAGCGTTTAACGCTGCTTTTTCGACTTCTTTGATAACGGCCTCACGGTTAGGCCCAAGGGTTGTATTGCTGATCTGCTCGTGCAATTTAATGATTGCATCCATCAACTGCTCAGGACGTGGTGGGCATCCTGGAAGATAGATATCGACAGGTACAACGTGGTCAACACCTTGAACGATTGCGTAGTTATTAAACATTCCACCGGATGATGAACATGCACCCATTGCAATTACCCACTTAGGTGCTGTCATTTGATCGTAAATTTGACGAAGAACTGGCGCCATCTTCTGTGAGACGCGACCGGCAACGATCATGAGATCTGCTTGACGAGGAGATGCGCTAAAGCGCTCCATACCAAAGCGAGAGATGTCATGTTTAGGTGAGGAGCCAAGTGCCATCATTTCAATTGCACAGCACGCTAGACCAAAAGTTGCTGGCCAGACTGAGCTCTTGCGCATGTAACCGGCTAGACCTTCAACTGTTGAGAGCAGAACTCCGCTTGGTAACTTATCTTCTAGGCCCATGGGTTAATCCCATTCCAATCCGCCACGTCGCCACACGTATGCAAAAGCGATAAAAACTGTTCCAATAAAGATCGCCATCTCAACTAATCCAAAGAGTCCAAGCTGATCGAATGTGACAGCCCATGGATAGAGGAAGACAATTTCGATATCAAAGACGATGAAGAGCATTGCAGTAAGGAAGTACTTCACTGGAAAACGTCCACCCTCAAGAGCTTGTGGTGAAGGTTCGATTCCGCACTCATAACCTTCTAGCTTTGCGCGGTTGTAACGAGCAGGACCGGTAATTGCTGCGACGCCGACAGAGAAGGCGGCAAAGCCAAAGCCAATTGCAAAGAGGATTAGAATTGGGACATATGGATTAGCGCTCACGGGGCGTAAGTCTAGGCGTTGCTACCGTGTGGCCAAATCGACTACGGCGCTACAGCCATGTGAATTGCCACAACTCCGCCGGTCAGATTTTTCCAACCCACCTGGGTCCAGCCCGCATCGACAATCTGGGCAGCCAGCGCCCTCTGGTCGGGCCAGGCTCGGATCGAGTCGGCTAGATAGATATAGGCATCGGGGTTGGATGAGGTCTTCTTGGCGATAAAAGGTAGAGCGCGCATCAGATAGTTCATATAGATGGCTCGGAATAGAGCAATCGTAGGGCTGGAGAACTCAACGACTACAAGGCGGCCGCCTGGCTTGACCACGCGGCGAGCCTCTGCCAGCGCCTTAGCTGTGTTCTGGGTATTGCGAAGGCCGAAAGAGATCGTAAAGAGGTCAAAGGAGTTATCTTCAAAGGGAAGGTTGAGGGCATCGCACCTGATAAAAGTCAGATCTGGGCGGGCCTTCTTGCCGGCGGCGATCATCCCTTCCGAGAAATCTGCTGCGATTACCTCTGCCCCAGCCGCGGCTAAGGGTGCAGAACTTGAGCCGGTTCCCGCGGCCATATCCAGGATCTTCATTCCCGGTGCGGGGGCAATTACCTTGGTCACAGCCCGGCGCCAGGCTTTGGTTCGACCTAGGCTCAAAATATCGTTGACGATGTCATAGCGGCGAGCGACCCCGTCGAACATCGCAGCTACTTCCTGCGGATTTTTATCCATATTCGCTCGCGACATAACGGTATTGTCGCTGAGAGTAGGCTTCTCCACAACTTCGAAATTTCATCGATTGGGATGCACCGAGAGGAATATGTCTATGTCAATGTCTCGTCCAGCCATTCAGACAGTTCGTAGCGCCATCTTTCCTGGATCGACAGCGCTGACGCATGCACTCTTTATTGTCGGTGGAGTCCTCTTCCTCTCTGCACTCGCACAGATTTCAATTCCTGTTCCAGGGTCACCAGTTCCCGTAACCGGACAGACCCTGGGTGTCTTTCTTATCGCAACAACATATGGTGCGCGCCTTGCAACCGGAACATTTGCAACGTATCTATTGGCAGCAATCGCAGGTGCCCCACTTTTTGCTCCATCGGCAACTCTTCCAAATTACGGATGGGCTCGTATCACAAGTGCAACCGGTGGATACTTAATTGGAATGTTGGTTGCAACAGCTGTCATTGGATTTTTGGCAGAACGTAAAGCTGATCAAAAGTTTCGTACCTCGTTTCCAATGCTTATCCTCGGAAGCGTCATCATCTTTGCATTTGGTCTGACTTGGTTGCACTACAGCCTTGATATGACTTGGTCTGCAACGATCGCAGCAGGGCTTACTCCATTTATCTTTGGTGAAGCGCTCAAGATTGCAATCACTGCAACATCACTTCCTTTAATTTGGAAGAGAATTTCGCGACGACTCGTAGCCTAAACTTTTATGACTTCCCTCGTTCCGGTAACAACGGCAAAGGTTTCTTCCCACCTTCCACTTCTTGATCTATTGCCACAGGATGCTGCCCTTTCGTGGGTTCGTGGTGGCCAGGGCATTGTGGGCTGGGGGCACTACGCAAAGACCACGGTGAAAGGTCCCAACCGCTTTAGGGATGCACGTCAGTGGTGGCAAGATCAATTAGCAAACTTTAATGTAGTTAATACCCTCAACATTAGTGGCACTGGACCAATTCTCTTCTCCTCTTTCTCTTTCGATGAAAATGAAGAATCTGTACTTGTGATTCCACAAGTTGTTGTGGGTACACGTTCTGGAACGTCTTGGATGACTTGGATCGGCGATAAAGCTCAGCCATATCTGCCGAAGAAGGCCCCTGAATTAAATCGTGCCGAATTCACTTGGGCAGATGGTTCATTGACGCCCAATGAATGGATGTCCCGAGTTGCAATTGCAATTGGTGAAATTGAAATTGGCGAATTGGAGAAAGTTGTTCTTGCCCGCGATTTAGTTGCGGTTACAGAAAAAGCGATCGATGTCCGCCCAATCCTCAATAGCCTGAGTGAACAATATCCCTCTACCTGGGTATTTGCTGTAGATAATCTCATTGGCGCAACTCCAGAATTGTTACTGCGCCTTACTCGCGGAATGGTGACATCTCGCGTTCTTGCCGGCACGATTAGTAAGACTGGTGATGACGAGAAAGATTTAGCACTGGCGGCATCTCTTGCGCGATCTTCTAAGGATTTAGAAGAGCATGAATATGCAGTGCGGTCTGTGGCAGATGCACTCGAACCTTTCTGTACATCTACTAACGTTCCCGAGTCTCCCTTTGTTCTCCACCTTGCAAATGTGATGCATCTTGCTACCGATGTCACTGGCGCACTCATCGAATCTAAAATTGATGTAGATGCCTTCTCGCTGCTTTCGCGCCTTCATCCTTCTGCTGCGGTGTGTGGAACTCCAACACATTTAGCTTCAAAGGTCATTTCATCAATTGAAGGCATGAATCGCGGGCGTTACGCCGGACCTGTCGGGTGGATAGATGCACATGGCGATGGAGAACTAGGAATTGCGTTGCGATGTGGCCAAGTAACAGATTCATCGATTCGAATCTTTGCCGGTTGTGGCATCGTCGCAGGTTCTGATCCTGCAAAAGAACTCAATGAGAGTAATGCCAAATTCACGCCGATGCGCAGCGCTCTAAAGTGATTCCATTTTCTTATAGATAGATTTGAGATAATCGCCATTTTCTTGACGAGATGGCACTTTTACAACAACTATTTCTAAATCTGTTACGGGTTGGCTCAGCGCAGAAATTAGCTCGCTCTGACTTGAGATAGTCGATGATTTAATTCTAAAACCTCTAACAATGGCTGCTATATCGCGCCCATGTGGAGTGCCAAAAATCGTCTCAAAGCCATCAACTCCGGCTTGAGGCAACGTTGAAAAAATACCGCCACCATCATTATCAACTACGAATAGTCGAAGCCTTGGATTTCCAGCATTAGCCAGCGCACTCACATCGTGTAAGAAGGCCAAATCTCCTATAACAGCAAAGCATTGTTGTGATCTCGCAGCAATTCCCAGCGCAGTTGAAATATTTCCATCGATTCCCGCAAGGCCACGATTTGCGCAGACTGTGATTCCGCTGCGAGGTGTAGCAAAACCCTCGAAATCACGAATAGGGCGAGAAGAGGCGATAAAGAGTGATGCACCGTCTGGAAGAGCCTTGGAGAATTCACGTGCAAATACCGCTTCTGACCATGTATCTAATTCAGAGATGACTTTGGCTGCACGCTCGCCCAGTTTCTTCCACGTTGCAACCCAATCTGAATCGGCAGTTGGCACTTCTAACCGTGGAATCGCCATGAACTTTTGATCAGCCATCCGATCCTGGTCTACTGTGGCCATTCGAGGATCAATCACAATCGTTTTGCGCGCACCAGCGATTAACGCATTCACGCTACGCGAAAGGGTTGTGCGACCTATAACAATGACCGTATCTGGATTGATTTCACTCCGAATTTTCTGAGAAGTTAAAAAGAGGCTTGCATGAGGAATTGCACTTTTCATGGACAGTGGATCTTCGGCGATGATCGGCCAACCGAGTTCTGCTGCGAAATCTTCAACACTTTCTTGGCTCAAGCCACCACGGTCGTGGCCAACCACAAGTAGACCTCGAGTTGATTTAGTAAAGAATGTTCCAGGTAATTTGCGGGTGAAATTCCGAATTGGTTTTGCGGTAATGGATTCTAGCCAACTTGAATTGCTCTCACCATCTACGAGTGGTTCTTCAAATTGCAAGTTGAGATGAACTGGCCCACTGAGTAATGCGTTAAAGACTAACTCCATCGGAAAGACTGAACCAGAAATATCTGCAAAGTAACGAACGCTCTTACCAAAAATGCGTGCCTGCTCAGTTGTTTGATTAGCACCGGTTCGACGAAGACGTGCTGGACGATCGGCCGTCAGAACAAGTAAAGGTGCATTGGTATGTGAAGCCTCAAGAATTGCCGGATGATAGTTGGCAACTGCAGTACCGCTAGTGCAGATAACTGGCACTGGACGGCCGGTTGCCTTTGCTAAGCCAAGAGCAAAGAAAGCAGCCCCTCGCTCATCGATCTTCACATGGAGAGTGATTTGTCCTGCTTGTTCTGCCTGATAGAGAGCTATCGATAATGGTGCGTTACGTGATCCTGGAGAGAGCACTGCATCGGTAATTCCAGCTTCGATTAACTGGCGCACTATGACACGAGCAAGATTTGTGGAATCGCTCATGCAAGTAGCTCTCCGACTCTCATAATGCGATTCTTCCACCATTCGTAGCGCTCTGGTGACACATCAAGTCCATCCAACTGAGGTGATATCTGGCCTAGAGCGATCTTTCCATTGACAATTTTATGTTCTGCAACGTCATCAGCTAAGAGTGATCCCGTGGCAAGCCCACAATCTAAGGTGAGCTCTTCAACGCTTGCTGCAAGCTCTAACCCATATTCAATTCCGATGGCGCTCTCAAGTGCACTCGAGACAACAACGGGTAAGCCATGGTGTGCCGCAATTTCCATTGATTGTTTGATTCCACCAAGAGGTTGAACTTTGAGTATCAATACATCTGCAGCATCGGTCAGATCAACGGTAAATGGATCTGGTGCTTTGCGGATAATTTCATCTGCCGCGATACGAAGTGGAATCTTGATTTTGGCTTTGAGTTCGCGGAGTTCTTCAACGGTTGCGCAGGGTTGTTCAACATATTCAAAAGGTCCGATCTCTTCGTAATATGCATAGAGATGAGTGAGCGCTTCATCTACCGACCACAGTCCGTTCACATCAATGCGGATTGCAGCCTTTGGTGCAATTGAAAATACTCGAGCTACTCGAATGACATCTTCGTTGAGATTTTTACCCACTTTAACTTTAAACGTCTTGGCCCCTGAATAACTACGCAACAGAGTTTCGATATCTTTCTTATCGTTTAGCTCTGGGATCGTTCCGTTGATGGCGATTTCATTACGAAAGCGTGCTGGGCGAGCAACTGTTGCAGCCTCTATTGCGCTAGCCAGCCAAGGACGACACTCGTTATCGTCATATTCCAGAAATGGCGAGAACTCTCCCCAACCTTGTGGTCCTCGCAGTAGCGCTACTTCGCGATGAGTCACACCACGAAAATTGGTGCGCGTAGGAAGGTTAACTACACGCAGAGTTGCAAGGAGATCATCGAGCATAAGTTTTAGGGACGCTTAGGAAACTTTCCAAAGTCTGGCTTACGCTTTTCTTTGTAAGCATCGCGACCTTCTTGTCCTTCTTCACTTAAATAGAAGAGGAGGGTGGCATCTCCTGCAAGTTGCTGAACGCCAGCAAGTCCATCATCTGCTGCATTCATACTTGATTTAAGTAGACGTAGCGCCAATGGTGAATTGCGGAGCATCTCGCGACACCATGAAACGGTTTCAGCCTCTAATTGATCAACTGGAACAACGGTGTTAACAAGTCCCATTGCGAGCGCTTCCTGTGCATCGTATTGGCGAGTCATAAACCAAATCTCGCGAGCTTTCTTCTGGCCAACGCTTGCTGCAAGTAATCCTGAACCGTAGCCACCATCGAAAGAGCCAACCATTGGGCCTGTCTGACCAAACTTTGCATTGTCGGCTGCAATTGTTAGGTCGCAGACAACATGGAGAACATGTCCGCCGCCAATTGCCCAACCGGCAACCATGGCAATAACTGGCTTTGGTGTGCGACGAATCTGAATCTGTAGGTCTAGAACATTGAGGCGTCCAACACCATGTTGCGCGAGTTCGTCATCTCCCAGATAACCATCATCTCCGCGAACGCTGATATCTCCACCTGAGCAGAATGCTTCACTGCCTTCACCGGTCAAGATAATGACGCCAACTTCTGAGTTGTCGCGTGCTAATGAGAAGGCTTGCTGTAATTCAATAATTGTCTGTGGGCGAAATGCGTTACGAACTTCCGGGCGATTGATTGTGATCTTGGCGATGCCATCTGCAACTTGATACTTCACATCAATAAAATCTGCGCCACCCTTGCCGGTTGCCCATGCTGGGATGGTGCGATCTCCAAATTCACGCTTGATTGGCTTGCTCACGATTCCTCCACTCTTACTTGCAGGCGATAGCCTACGCGGGCTATGGATATCTCGGCCAACCCAAGTAACCGATCACGCGCTGCGATCTCGGTCGACCCTGCGCTGGGAATTGGTGATGTGATGAATCTCTTGGCTAAATCCTTAGCCCACCAAGGTCCAGCCCTTAACTTCTCTAGCCACGATATCGATTCGGTGAGCGAAGAAATCGCACTCATCATTGAAACTACTGGTTCAACTGGTGGCAAGAAGTTAGTTGCATTAAGTGCACAAGCGCTCCTTGCTTCAGCTAAAGCATCACTGGAGTATGTTGGAGCACGCCCCGGCCAGACTTGGGCGCTCTTGTTGCCGATCCATCACATTGCAGGAATAAATGTTTTAATTCGCGGACTCGAGCTTGGAACAATTCCAATTGATCTTCGTAATGTCTCTCAATATTCAGTTGCAGATTTCTCTGCCGTTGTTCCAACACATATCTATCGCGCGCTCAATGGGGATGCGGAGTTACTGACACATCTCAAGAATGCCAAGAAAGTTTTAGTCGGTGGTGCAAAGCTGGCAGATGAGTTATTGCGCCAAGCAACTGATGCAGGGATTTCAATAATTCAGACTTACGGAATGAGCGAGACTGCTGGTGGATGTGTTTATAACGGTAAACCAATCGGCAACACTCAAGTGCGAATTTCTAGTGATCAACTAATTGAGATTTCTGGTTCGGTTTTGGCATCGGGCTACCTCAATGATCCAGAATTGTGGAACCGACAATGTGAAGAAGGTTGGTTTACAACTTCAGATGCCGGATCAATTGATAGCGATGGAAATCTGACTGTCCTCGGAAGAAGTGATGACCTTTACATAACCGGAGGTGAGAAAGTTTCACTCAGCGAAGTCAGTGATCTACTAACTCTGCATTTTCCTACCAACCAATGGAGTGCGTTAGCAGTCGATGATCAACAATGGGGCCAACGTTTAGTTATTGCAGGTGCAGGCCAAGATCTACCAAGTAGCCAAGAAGTTTCGACACTGCTTGAGAGAAAGATCGGTGAATTTGCCAAACCAAAGCAGTACCTCACTTTTGACCAGTTGCCTCTCATTGGAATCGGTAAGATTGATCGAATGGCGATAATTGCTCGGGCAAAGGATGAATTCAGTGGCAATTAATTCACTTGCTACCTGGATTGCCGGGGCGCGTCCGCGTACTCTCCCTGCAGCAATTGCACCAGTAGTTCTAGCAACAGCTCTGGCTGGAAGAGATTGGCAAGTTCTGCCGGCACTTCTGGCTTTGATTGTTAGCCTGGCACTTCAAGTCGGCGTCAATTATGCAAATGATTACTCTGATGGAATTCGGGGCACCGACAATGATCGCGTTGGCCCGATGCGAATTACGGCAAGCGGTTTGGCTACACCTAGACAAGTAAGGAACGCCGCCTTTATCTCTTTTGCTGTCGCAGCTGTTGCCGGATTAGCGCTAGCAATTTCCAGTTCATGGTGGCTTATTGCTCTCGGTGCACTGTCGATAGCAGCCGCCTGGGGATACACAGGAGGCAAGAATCCGTACGGGTATCTCGGACTCGGAGAACTCTTCGTCTTCATCTTCTTCGGGCTAGTTGCAACTATCGGAACTTTCTATGTGCAGACAGATCAAATATCTGGCCAATCAATCCTTGCCGGAACTATTCTTGGTCTACTTGCCTGTGCAATTCTTGTCATCAATAACATTAGAGATCGCGCTAAGGATGAAGCCGTTGGAAAGCGCACTCTGGCGGTCCGTTTAGGCGATCGCAGATCACGCATTCTCTATAGCGCATTGGTCATAACTCCATACTTTTTGACTATTGGTTTTGGATCACCGTGGACAGCGCTCACTCTGCTGACCCTCCCCCTCACCGTCTCAATTCTCAGAGGAATCTGGTCAGGTTTAGAAGGAGGAGCACTTATTGCACTCCTTGGAAAGACCGGAAAGCTGCAGATGTTCTTCAGCCTAACTCTGTCTCTCGCACTGTTTATTTAAAGGCTAGGATTAGACCATGCTCAGAGTTATTCTCTTCATCGCACTTGCAGCGCTGCCACTCTACGCATTCATTGATTGTGCCATGAAAGATGAAACGCAAATCAAGAACCTTCCTAAGTGGGGCTGGCTTTTAGTTATTTTGTTCACGCAAGCATTTGGTGCAATCGCCTATTTCATCGCAGGTCGCAATCGCGGCAATGGTGGTGGATTTAAGAAGGGCCCAAAGCGTCGTATCTTGCCGCCAGATGACGACCCAGATTTTCTACGTAAGCTCTAACTTATAAACCAGAGTACGTGTGCTTGCCTGTTCCCCAGACATTTACGTACACGTAATTAAAGAGGAAAGTCGAACCGGCAAAGAGACAGAGCCAAGCCGCGCGACGACCTTTCCAGCCAACAGTGACGCGTGCATGTAGATATGCCGCATATGCAACCCATGTAATAAATGCCCAAGTCTCCTTTGGATCCCATCCCCAGTAACGACCCCAAGCGCTCTCTGCCCAAATTGCTCCTGCGATAACTGCAAAGGTCCACAATGGAAATACGAAAGCGACTAGGCGATAGGAGAGCTGGTCAAGAACTTCTAATGAAGGAAGTCGAGTTGCCCATGCTGGACGTCCTACACCACGCTCACGAGAATCAAGATAGAGATACGCACCAGCAATTACATTGGAGAGGAGAAAAACTCCACCAGAAATAATTGCTGCAATGACGTGAATGATCAACCATGTTGACTTCAATGCAGGTACCAGTGGCGCGCTATCTCGATACAAAAGTGTGATTGCCGTGCCTAAAGTTAATAAAACAGCGAGTGAGATAAAGAGTCCAAGCCAGCGAAGGTCGTACTTGCGCAGCGCTGCTAGATAAGCACCGGTAAAAGCCAGAGCCCCAGTGATGGAGAACTCATACATATTCCCCCAAGGCACATGGCCATTAGAAAGTCCACGTGCAATCACGGCTACAAAGAGCAAGATAAAACCTAGGAACATGAGGGCTGTAGCAATTCGGGCAGCTTTCTCCGCTTTGGTGTAATCCATAGAGCTTGCCTTAATGCCATCTGCTGGAGCTTTAACCGCCCAGGCAGTTTCAAATGCATGAGCAAAGAATGAGAGTGTAAAGACTCCCATGGCGCTATAAATAAAGTTGTTAGAGATGTAAGCCCATGTTGTCTGCATTACTTCTCTCCCTTAACTGCGCTCACAAAGCGAGCGATTTCAACTTCTAACGCTGCTGCATTGGTCTTTGCTAGACCTGCAATCTCGACCTGGCCATTGGTGCTCACTTTAATCCAGATACGGCGACGACGCCCAAAGAGTGAGGCAAGCAATCCAAGTAGCGCAAGAATACCGCCGATTAATGAATAGCTCTTGCCGGGATCCCGCACCATCTGCAGATTGATCCACGGCTCAACTTTTTCAAAGGTAATGCTTCCGCCTTTGAAACTATAACTTTCTCCTGGTGCTAAGGAATCTAGCGCAATACGTGTCATTGTCGTTGTATCGATCTTATAAATTGATTGTGGAATACCAGTATCGAGACCTAGATCACCTTCCCAAATTGAGAAGAGCAGTTTTGGCTCGAGCAATTCTGGATAGACAGATACTGCACCCATCTTCGGATCTCGCTGATAAGTGGGGACAAAAGATGAAACAAAACCTAGTTGTGGGGAGGCTTCTGGAACTTTAATTGAACCGATAGATCGCAAGTTTGAATCCTGCGGCAAAAACGGAACTGCTCCTTGGAAGGTCACATTGCCAACTTCATCCCTGACTGTAACAAATGGTGAATAACCATTTGCCTGGAGATAGATCCTCGTTGTTCCGAAAGTAAGGGGGCTATTTACCTTAATTACCTGCTCTTCTTCTCTGCCGGCTTCATCAATTGTTGTCACAAAGGCTGAGTAGTCAAGAGGGATATTGGTGGCCGGATCGTATTTACCAACGAATTTATTTAAGCGAATAGAGAAGGTATTAAGTGAAGTTTCATTAGTCAATTTGCCAAAGCTCACAGAGTCGTAACTAGTTGCAAGATTTATAAATCTCTCACCGGTTGTAATGATGGCATCACCTCTCATTCCAAAGAGTGATCCAACACTGACTCCAATCAGAATTAGAATTAGAGAGAGGTGAAAGAGTAAGTTTCCGCTTTCACGGATATACCCTTTTTCTGCAGATATTGATTGATCTTGAATGCGAAGGCGGAAGCGCTCTCTCTTTAACCATTGTTCTGCTCTGCCGAGTTCATCACCTTGACCAACAAAAGATGTGTACGCCTCTAACTTATCAAGGTTTTTGGGCGTAACAGGTGGGAGCGCCTTGGCCGCTTTGAAGTGTTCAAATGTTCGAGGAAGAACACAACCAATCAGTGAGATAAATAAAAGTATGTATATTGCGCTAAACCAAGGCGATGCATAGACATCAAAGCCACCTGCGCGATCAATCCAACGTGCAAGTTCAGGTCGATCGGTGAAATACGCTCGCACAGCCATTGGGTTCTGATTACGTTGTGGAAGGAGTGAGCCTGGGATCGCAGCTATACCTAACATCATCAGCAGAATGAGAGCTGTGCGCATGCTAGTTAATTGGCGCCAGGCAAAACGAGCTAAACCGGTTGCGCCGATTTCAGGTACTTCTATCTGGTTATTTGTAGTCATCAGATCACCGGCGCAAATTCACTTATGGTAGAACGTAGATCAATCATTAACGAATTCCATACCCCACTTACTTGAAGTATTCCGATGAGAATCAGCAATGAACCACCGATAAATGAAATTACGCGCCCGTTGCGAGTTAAAAATTTACGAAGTTTCTCTGATTTATCTAGAAATAGACCGGTGGCAATAAATGGCAAGCCAAGACCAAAGCAATATCCAAGAGATAAAAGTGCACCACGAAAAGCACTAGCCTCAGTAAAAGCCAACGTCTGCACCGTTGCCAGTGCTGGACCGATGCATGGCGTCCAGCCGACTCCAAAGAGGAAACCAAGGACCGGTGCACCAATTAGTCCGCCAGTTGTGGAGAGTTTGGGTCGAATTGTTGGCATCATGGGAAAAACTCCCGCGAAAATCAAACCTAAGACAATTGTTACGAAACCAAGTAAATGGGTGATCATCTCTTCATTGGCAGCTATGCGCGCCCCGAAGCCTCCAAAGAGGGCTCCATAAGAGATAAAGAGTGCAGAGAATCCAGAGACAAAGAGAAAAGATCCCAGTAGAACTCGTCCTCGCGATTGTGAATAACCAGCGGCAAAGGCTACATAACCAGGAACAAGTGGGAGCACACACGGCGATATAAATGAGATTACTCCTGCAAGGATTGAAAGAGGTAAGGCCAGAAGAATAAAACCATCGAAGAGATTGTTTACGATGAATTCACTCATGATGCCGCCACTCGTTCAATAAGTGAACTCAAGGAGCCAATGGTCACAACTCCTGAAATTCGCGCTGCAACATAACCTTTGCTATCAATGACAATGGTTGATGGAATCGCATTGGCAGGAAGTGATTCTTTAAATCCAATTAGAAGTGCATCATCGATCAGAGTAGGATATTCGATCTTTCGGGCGCGTACAAAGGCCTCTGCATTAACTAAGTTATCGCGAGTCAAAATGCCAACAAACTGTACTTCTGGATATTTCTCTGAGAGTGCAACAAGGGTCGGCGCCTCTGCTCTACATGGAGAACACCAGGAGGCCCAGACATTAACAACTGTCACTTTGCCAGGCTGATTGGTGTAATTGACTCCTAAGAGCGTCATGCCACCCAGCTCGGGGGCTTTAATACGTGAGCCTTCCTTGATAAAAGTTTGCACTCCACTGCCAACCACAAAACTCTCCTCTGCAGTGGAAGTTCCACCGCCAGAGCAACCAGTTAGCGCGATCGCAATAAGTACGGCAAAGGTTGCAAGCTTCAAGTTACTCATTATTTCTTTTCTGGCAGAAGATGAGCTGCGGGTTCTGAGTATGAAGTTCCTACTATTTCACCATTGTCATCAAAGTGAATGCTTGTGACTGATGCCAAGGTGCACTCTCGCTTTCTTGGGTCATGAACTAGGCGACGACCTTCAATTGCACTCCTTAAAATCCAAATTGGTAATTGGTGAGAAACGCAGATGGCATCTTTTCCACCTGCTGCTTTGTGAGCGGAGAAGACTGCAGCAAGCATGCGATTGATCTGTTCAATATAAGGTTCGCCCCACGATGGTTTCCATGGATTCCACAAATGTCTCCATGCAGATGGGTGGCGAAGTACTCCATCACCGATACCAAATGGTTTTCCTTCAAAGATATTTGCTGCCTCTATTAGTCGTTCATCGGTTGTGATGGCTAGCGAGTGCGCTGCAGCAATAGGCGCTGCAGTTTCTTGTGCGCGTTGAAGTGGTGAAACATGCAGTGCACCAAGATCAATTCCACGTGACCATTGGCCAAGAACTGTCGCCATTTCCTGTCCACGCTCAGATAATCTCCAACCAGGTTGGCGGCCATAGAGAATCTTCTCTGGATTATGGACTTCACCGTGGCGAATGACGTGGACGCTATTACTCATAGGCCTAACTATAAAGGGCGAATTCTCCTCATTTCGCTATGGTTAGGACATGGCACTTGAGCAGAAGAGGGCCGCATTCTTTGATGTAGATAACACACTCATCCGTGGCTCAACTCTCTACTTCCTAGGCCGCGGAATGTATCAACGTGGGTACTTCACAAAGTCAGATATCTCACGTTTTGTCCTGGCAAATCTGCGATTTAGATTAACAGGGACTGAGAAGAAAGAAGAAATAATCAAGTTTCAAAATGCAGCAACAAGCTTCATTGGTGGACATAATGTCCAAGATATTCATAATGTTGGCCAAGAAATTTATGATGAGTATGTCTCCCCCGCACTATGGCAAGGCACAATTGAAATTGCGCAGAAACACTTATCTGAAGGTATTGAAGTCTGGTTGGTGACAGCTGCGCCAGAAGATATGGCAACACTTATTGCAGACCGTCTTGGATTCACGGGTGCGCTTGGCAGTAAAGCTGGAATTGAAAATGGTATTTACACCGGAGAGATGAATGGTCCGTTACTGCATGGTCGCGAGAAAGCCTTTGCAATCGAGGCAATTGCAAAAGATAGAAACTTTAACCTCGCAGATTGTTTTGCCTATTCCGATAGCCACAATGACCTTCCACTCTTAGAGTCGGTTGGAAATCCATCGGCGATAAACCCCGATGCAAAGTTACGTATATGGGCAACCCGCGAGAAGTGGCCAATCCATGACTTTAGGAAAGCTCGCAAGATCAATCTTTTTCTCGGCCCTGCCATTTCTCGCCTCGCATCCATCGCAGCCCTCATTACCCCTCGCCGCCGTTCGCGCTAGGAATTGATTTAACGTCAGAGCCCTTTCTGCATTAATGTAGGCAGGTTATGGAAATTCGATCATTTGCCGACTACTTACGTGGGTTAGATGATGCTGGCCTTTTGCAACTCTTTTCGCATCGACCAGATTTAATTTCTCCCGTTCCGCCCGATATGGCCAGTCTTGCTGTGCGTGCATCATCTGCCCCCTCCCTTGCCCGCGCGATCGATGCGCTCAATACTTGGCAATTCCAAGTGCTGGAAGCATGTGCAGTAGCGACAGAGCCATTCGCCGAAAAAACGATTGCTGGTCTGACCGACAAGCCAGCACTCTTTGTTATTCCAGGTCTGATTGAACGAGGACTTATTTATCCAGCCCACGATGGGTTACGGATGCCAACAACCTTGCGAGAAATTTTAGGTAATGAAGTTGCACAACTTGGCCCACCATCGATGGCAAAACTTAATGTGAAGAAGTTATCTGATGCTCCACCTGCTGCAAAGAAAATTCTGGATGCGATGGCATGGGGTCCGCCTCGCGGCTCTGTTGGCGATATTAAAAAGCCCAGCCCCGGCGTTCAGTGGTGCCTTGAAGAAGGCTTCCTTATTCCCTTTAGCCAAACAATTGTTGTAATGCCGCGTGAGGTTGCACTTGCACTTCGTGGTGGAAAAGTGCATAGAGAGCAGCTGGTTAATTCTCCGGAAGTTTCTTACTCATTTACAATCAAAGATAAGGTCAACGTTAATCGTGCCGCAATCGCAAATATCACCACCTTTCTGCGTTGGGTCGAAGAAGTACTCAATTTCTGGGCACAAGATCCTCCGACAGCTCTTCGATCAGGTGGTCTGGGAGTTCGTGATCTCAAAGCCCTAGCTCTTCATTTAGGTGTTGAAGAAAGTTGTGCCGCCTTTGTCGCAGAACTCTGTTACGTCAGCGCCTTGTTAACAATTGATCCGGACGATCGCATCTTGCCAACAACACAATTTGATATCTGGCTCACCCAACGCCCGCGAGATAAATGGGCAACCCTTGCGCAGGCTTGGCTAAACACTTCGCGGGTTAGCGGTTTAGTGGGTGCTGAAAATACAAAAAACATTGCACCTCTTGGTCCAGAACTAGACCGAGTAAATGCAGCCTCCATCAGATCTCTCACGCTTTCCCTCTTAACTGCCAACCAATCAGGCTCAGTGACTACTGATTCACTCATTGCCGCAGCACAATGGCAGCGACCATCTAAACGAACTGGTGGGGTGCCTGCCAGCTATATCGAATTTACGCTTCGCGAATCTGAGTGGCTAGGGATTACAGGTCAAGGAGTGATCTCTGATTATGGATTGTCCTTACTAGCCGGTGATTCACTAGAGAAGATTGATGCAGACCTTCCTGAAGAAGTTGATCACATTCTCATTCAAAGTGATAACACGGCCATTGCTCCCGGACCACTTGCACAAGAAGTCGCCCAAGAAATGGCGCTATTGGCTGATGTCGAATCTCGCGGAGGAGCCACCGTCTTTAGATTTAGCGAATCAACAATTCGTCGCGCACTCGATCATGGGAAAACAGGCGATGAGATCACCAAGTTTCTCAAAGTAAAATCAAAGACTCCAATGCCACAACCACTTGAATATCTGATTGCAGATGTTGCAAAGAAACACGGCAAGCTAAGAATCGGTGCGACTACATCATTCATTCGTTGCGAAGATCAATCTGTAATCGCCGCAATTATTGGAGATAAGAAACTTGAAGGCCTTGGCTTTAGGAAAATTGCACCCGAGGTGCTTGTGAGTGATCTTGACGTTGATGACGCCGTCAACATCTTACGAAATGCCGGATATCTTCCAGCTGTGGAAGATTCCAAGGGAATTCTGTTGACCGGCCCGCGGATCATGCGTGCGCAAACCAAAGCTCGTCCACCACGCATCGTTGGTGAGATCGAGATTCCAGATGAGATTGCCTTGCAAGGTGCACTTCGCACTTTACGTGCCGGTGAAAAATCCAGCCATCGTCAGAGCACGTTAAGAAATATCACTGCATCAGCTCTGGGTGAATTACCGCGTACAACTGCAAATGAAACGTTAGAGATGCTCAGCCATCACCTGACGCATACACCTGATACTTCGCTATCAATAGGTTATGCCGATAACAATGGCTTGATCTCTCATCGCATCATCGATCCACTCAAACTCTCGGCTGGCACACTTCTGGCGCGCGATCATGCAACTGGCGAGATAACGACCTTTAGAATCGCGCGAATTACGGGGGTAGCCTCATTATGACGAGCCAGAACCCAAGCCAATACGGCAGACTTACACCCATGTTGGCAGCCCTCGAAGCGTTGGTTCGCTGTGAATCACCTACAGAAGATCTGGAAGCCTGCCGCAATGTTGTTCGACTAGCTAGCGATATCGCAACTCGCGTTCTTGGCACACCTGCTGAAATTAAAGAGGTTGAAGGTCGTCCAGTCTTTTGGTGGGGAGCGCAGAATCCCGAGATCGTTCTACTGGCACATCTAGATACTGTCTGGCCACATGGTTCATATCAACCGTTGTGGGAAGTAAGTGGTGATGTTGTTCGCGGCCCTGGTGTCTTCGATATGAAAGCTGGATTTCTACAAGCGCTTTATGCACTCAAAGGAATCGAAGGTTCAGTTGCCCTGATTGCAACTACTGATGAAGAGACAGGTAGCCACACCTCGCGCGCTCTGATTAAGGAAGTTTCGACAAAGGCAAAAGCGGTGCTAGTCCTTGAAGCATCACTCGATGGCAAAGTAAAGACAGGCCGCAAAGGAACTTCGATGTATCAGGTGCATGTTCATGGTGTTGCATCTCATGCTGGCTTAGAACCGGAAAAAGGCGTTAATGCAACAACAGAGATTGCACATGTGATTTTGCATCTGGAATCTCTTGAAAATACCGAACATGGCACCACGGTTGTACCAACGGTTCTCCACTCTGGAAATACAACAAATACCGTGCCGGATCATGCGGTCTTGGATATCGATATTCGATCTTTCTCAAGTGCAGAACTTGAGCGAGTTCACGCGGCAATTACATCTTTGAAGCCAGTTAATCCTGGGGCACGAATTGAAGTCACTGGTGGGATTAATCGCCCACCGCTTGCGCCCGCCTCAACTGCAGCCCTCTACGAGCGCATTGAAAAAGTTGCAGCCTCAATCGGTATGGCTCCTCTCGGAAGTGCACAAGTTGGTGGTGCAAGTGATGGAAATTTCGCTGCAGCAGCTGGTGCGCAAGTACTTGACGGTTTAGGCGCAGTTGGCCACGGTGCACACGCTCCACACGAATGGGTTAGCGCAGCATCTATGGAACCGCGCACCGCTCTATTGCACGCATTTTTAAGGGACCTTTTGAAATGAGTAATGGGCCGCTGATTGTTCAAAGCGATAAGACTCTTTTATTGGATATAGATCATCCTGATTCTGTTGAATGTCGAAGAGCGATTGCCCCATTTGCCGAACTTGAGCGATCTCCAGAACATATCCATACCTATCGCCTAACAAACCTTGGTCTATGGAATGCACGCGCTGCCGGCCATGATGCAGAGCAGGTAATCGACACACTCATTAAGTATTCGCGCTATGCCGTTCCACACTCAATCTTGGTCGATGTTGCAGAGACTATGTCTCGCTATGGCCGATTGCGCCTTGAAGCCGATCCGATCCATGGTCTGATTCTGGTTACCAATGATTCGGCGGTACTGGAAGAAGTTATCCGCGCAAAAAAGATTGCTCCGCTGCTTGGGGCACGAATTGATTCCGAGACAATTGCAGTCCACCCCAGCCAACGTGGTGCCATCAAACAATCACTTCTGCGACTTGGGTGGCCAGCTGAAGATTTCGCTGGTTATGTAGATGGTCAAGCTCATGAAATCTCTTTAAAAGAAGATGGGTGGAAGATTCGCCCTTATCAAGAGTTAGCAGCTGAAGGTTTCTGGCATGGCGGTTCAGGTGTTGTAGTTCTTCCATGTGGTGCAGGAAAAACAATTGTAGGCGCAGCAGCTATGGCACATGCCAAAGCGACAACACTTATCTTGGTTACAAATACTGTTGCAGCCCGCCAGTGGCGTGATGAGTTACTTCGCCGCACATCATTAAATGAGGATGAGATCGGTGAGTACTCAGGAGCAAAGAAAGAGATTCGACCGGTAACGATTGCTACCTACCAAGTAATGACGAAGAAGAAAAATGGTGTCTACGCACATCTTGATCTCTTCGATACTCATGATTGGGGATTAATTATTTATGACGAGGTGCACTTACTGCCTGCACCAATCTTTAGATTTACAGCCGACATTCAATCTCGTCGCCGTCTGGGATTAACAGCGACCTTGGTGCGCGAAGATGGCATGGAAGGGGAAGTCTTCTCACTCATCGGTCCGAAGAGATTTGATGTACCTTGGAAAGAGATTGAATCTCAGGGGTATATCGCACCTGCTGAATGTATTGAGGTACGTGTGAACCTCTCTGAAGCAGAGCGGCTGCTCTATGCCACAGCAGAACCGGAAGAGAAGTACCGCTATTGCGCAACAACTAAGACAAAGAGTGAAGTTGTTCAAGAGTTGGTCTCCCACCATGCAGAAGAACAGATTTTGGTGATCGGTCAGTACATCGATCAACTTGATACTCTCTCTGAAACTCTAGGGGTGCCCCTTATCAAAGGCGATACTCCCGTCAAAGAGCGCGAGCGTTTATTTGCCGCATTTAGAACGGGTGAGATCACCTGTCTCGTGGTCTCTAAAGTTGCTAATTTTTCAGTCGATCTGCCTGATGCCACAATTGCAATACAAGTATCTGGGGCATTTGGTTCCCGCCAAGAAGAAGCTCAGCGCTTAGGGCGTATCTTGCGCCCAAAATCCGATGGCCGCGGCGCAAAGTTCTACTCAGTTGTTTCACGCGATACCGTCGATCAAGATTTTGCAGCAAATCGTCAGCGCTTTTTAGCTGAACAGGGATATGCCTATCGAATTATTGATGCTGACGATGTTTTTCAAGGGAAGATCTAAATCTCTCAGGATCAACCTTATAAAAATCATGATGTTGACCATCAATATGAATGACAGGAACTTGATCGCTGTAAAGATTAACTAACTCTTGATTCTGATCGATATCAATTACTTCGATTTCAAAATTTAATTCCGCTTGTATAGATTGCAGAGTTTTATATGCATCATCGCAGAGATGGCATCCCTGACGAGAGTAAATTGTTACGAGATTCATTTCTTCTTTTGGTGGAAGATTCGTGCAGATAACTCTTCGGCCACTAATTTGGCATCACCTTTTGCGCGATGAACACTTTCTTCAGCACGCTTAAGTACAGTTTCCACACTTGTCTTGGTCACCGTTCCAACTAGTGGACCATAAGTTCTTGAGAAAATCGTGTGAGCTAGCGACCCAACAGCAGCTGCAAATTCTGCGCGAGCTTCATCAAGTGTGGGCTCTTTTCCTGCACCTGAGATCGAGAAATCAGTCAGTGGCGCCTTCTCGCCCCGAATCCGGTCATAAATATTCTGACCTTCGCTCTTCGGTGATTCTGGGGACATGGCCACATTCTTGCAGGCTGATAGGTTAGGCGCCATGCGAGCCGGTCACTCCCACTCCTCACGCCTTCGCCTTATAGCGTTAATTGCATTGGCCCTGGTCGCATCTTTCCTATCACCGGCGTCAGCGGTTTCTCTCTTCAAATATGCCCCAGCAACGCAGTGGGGTTATACATATGCCGGTCCGGCAACAAATAAAACCTCCACTGCAGCACCTAAAAGTGCCAACCTCGAAAAAGCTTCGACGGTTAACGTCAACTACAACAACTTCCCTGATTGGGCAAAGAAAGAGCTTCAATCGGCGGTAGATATCTGGGCAGCTAACTTCTCTTCAAAAGTTCCCATCACAATTGATGCGACGTGGACTAACTCACAATCCATAGCAGTGCTTGGTAGCGCACGTCCCGGCGGATACTTCGCAGCATTTTCAGGTGCTCCTGATGCAAGCCTTTGGTACCCATCTGCGTTGGCAAATGCACTTGCAGGGAAAGATTTGGATGTTCGCAATTCAGAGATGATTATTAACGTTAATGCACGCGCATCGTGGAATAAACGAGGTGACGGCGCACCTACAACTCGCGAATATGACTTGAAATCTGTCTTTATTCATGAAATGGGCCACGGCCTTGGATTCTTATCAAACGATTCGTATGACTCTTTTCTTGGATTTGGTTCTATCGAGCAACCAACTCCATACGATGCATATGCGCAAACTTCAGATGGAAAGCGGTTAGCTGATCTGCCATCCCCATCACTGGAACTCGGAAGAGCACTCCGCACTACATTGGTGTGGTCTGGTACAAAAGGAATCGCAGCAAATGGTGGGGTAAAACCACTTCTCTACACACCAAGTACCTACGAAGATGGCTCCTCAGTCAGCCACTTAGATGAAAAAACTTTTGCCTCAAGTGAACTTGATCGAGTAATGACCCCCAATCTAGATGCGGGTGAAGTGTTTGTCGGCCCTGGTCCACTCTTACTTGCGATGATGGAGGACATGCGAGCTAAGCCACCGGTGGGCTTGGCAATTGAGTTACCAACACCTGTTCGCAATGCCCAAGCCGTTATTGCAGATGGTGCTGCAATTGTGAAATGGGATCCACCTTCAAATCTTCGTACCGCCCAAGTTTCGGTCTACACTGTCAAAAACTTAAAGACTGGTGCAGAAAAGAGCAGTACAACTAGTCCGGTTGTGATGCCTGGATTAAAGAACGGCACCTCGTACACATTCTCAATCAGCGCAAATAACTCATTGGGTACATCTCCTGCTGTCACTACCGAGGCAATTACTCCACAGCCATCTTGGAAGTCGACGATCATTGATGCAAACGTTGAGCCAGCCCAGATTGCTACTGCCACGTGGAATAAGCGACCAGTAATTGTTTACTCCAATGGAGTAAATGGCGTTTTGAAGATGGCCATTTGGAATGGGTTGACTTGGCGTAAAACCACGATTGATGGTTCAGGTGGCACTAATAGAACTTCATACGAGATTACAAGTCCAATTTCACTCTGCGTTAGTGGATCAGGAACTGCTCAAAAATTACATATGTTCTATGCCGATGGAACTGATAAAGATCTACGTTACGCCGTTTATGACGGTAAGAAAGTTACGGTTGAAGTTATTGATGGAAACGGGCCAAGTGTCAATAACTACGAAGACCCAATTCGCGTGCGAACTGCAAGTGATGTAAGTATCTCTAATGCATGTGTAGTGACTCCAACTGCCATCCAAGTTTTCTATCGCGATGAGTCACAAGGTGTTCTGCTTGGCGCCTATAAATTGGCAACATCTAATAAGTGGGTCTATGAATTAGTTGATGGCGATCGCAAGACTGATGGTCGAACGACTGGCGATGTCGCCTTCCATTTGGCAGCCGGTTTTGATGGTAAGAAAACCTACGCGTTTTATGACTCAGTATTGGTCATCAATCAGAAGAAGGAAGCTACTTCAGGAGCAGTTCGTCTTGCCACACGCACGGAAATCGATCCAACCAAATGGGTCTATCGCACCGTTGAAGAATCATCTGAAGCCCTAGCAATGACTGGCTACGACGTTGCCCTCTCTGTCACTGCAAAGAGCGCATTCGCGGTGTGGTTAGGTGCTTCTTCACTAACTATCCCAAAGCCAAATCAAATCCGTACCGCATCCCTTTTAGGCACTTTGAACGTTAAGACCTTTGACACATCTAAATACGGAACTCCAGCTCGTTGGTTGAGGACAAATGGCACAGCCGCTCTCTTTAACTGTGAAGACCGCCTCTGTTCAATTGATTTTGCAACTAAGAAAATCAACTTAATTACCAACTCGACCGTAACCAAAGGCGTTAGTGGGAGATGGATAACCGTGGGCGGCAAGAGCGCAGTGGTTGCACATGTTGATGGCAATCTCGCCCTAGCTAGACCTTAACCTTTAAAGATCCCTGTTTGGCTAACTATTACTAGCCCAACTCCTGGCACATAAGACATCGCCTCAGCGGCCTTTACTTGTGAAGATTTCAGCGCTTGAGTGATTACCCCTTTACTATCAAATCGCAATGCAATCGGAGTGGCACTAGTTGGCTTCCATCCCGTGACCCCAGGAATACTCGATGTTGAATTAAAGAGCGCGTAATGCCCACCATTGGCAGCTGGTGCTGCTAATTGTGCGCCTTGTGATGGAAGACGAAGCGTCCATGTCGGGGAAAAACTGGAGTTGAACTTAGTAAATGCGCTCTCATTCTTACCGCCGGCTTTTACATCTCCGACTAGAAAAATCGTTGAAGTCGAACCTGTCCATGATCTCGTTGCGCGATTGGCCGAGCTTCGCACCAAATTTGTTATCACTCCGTTTTTATTTACCTTCGCCAGAATTCCATCACGAACTCCAACTAATTTCTTACCGGCTAGATTTTCACTACTAGAACCATAGAGATTCACCGAACCATCACTATTGCGGTAGATGACATTAAATGTCGTTTTGGCACTTCCCAAAGGTTTGGTGGTTGAAAACTTTCCGGTTGCTGAAATATTGACAATAAAGTTGCCCGAACCACGATCAGCCAGAATCGAAATTCCGCTTGTTGAGTGAGAAAGTGCGGTGATCAAGGTTGGCGCAGTAGCACTATCTACAAATGTCTTTTCAAGTTGTCCTGCCACAGAGATTTTCCACAAAGTAATGGCATTGAGATCGTTTCTTAAAGGTGGGACCGGCTCGACCACAACCCCGTCAACGTTAGTTGCAGGCACAGTCGCGCTGGCGCTCTCACTAACTGGTGTGGCAGTTGAAAGGCCTGCCAGCCAGATCGAACCATCTTTTTCGGCTGTTGCTGCCATCGCAATTTGATCTGGGCTACCATCTAGTGTGAGTGCCCATTTCTGCACTCCAGAAAAATCTAGTGAAGTAATCGCCACTTTTCGGTCCAGATTATTAAAGATGGTTATTGCCTGGGGAGTGATAAGTGCGCCTTCATGTTCTGCAATCGAACTGACCTTGGTTATCTCCACGGCTGCCACACTCTTAGGGATAGCAAATGCCGGGGCTTGGTTAAAACATAACGCGATGAGAATGGCGGGGAGGAACTTTTTCACTTTACGCCAGTTCTTGAGAGCGAAGCTGGGCCGCCTTCATGGCACGTGCAACAACATCTGATAATTGATCATGTGAAAATGATGCCAATGCCGCGGCAGTTGTGCCATTTGGACTTGTCACTTTTTCACGAAGCGTAGTTGGCGAATCGCCGCTGGACTTTAGTAGCTCTGCAGCTCCAACAATTGTCGCAATCGTGAGCGCTGTCGCATCATCACGATTTAGACCTAGCGCGATTGCGCCATCAACCATCGCTTCTACAAAGGCAAAGAAGTAAGCGGGGCCTGAACCACTGGTTGCGGTAATCGCATCTTGCAGCGATTCTTCAACTTCGATTGCTACACCAGCTGCTGCCAGGAAGGTTGCCACAAAACTCTTCTGTTCTTGGCTTACATTCTTGCCCAATGAATATCCAGCAGCGCCGAGCCCAACCGATGTCGGTGTATTAGGCATGATCCGCACAATTGGTTGTGCAGCACCCAGATGTTGAGCAACAAAGGAGATGGTCTTACCAGCGGCAAAACTCATGACGAGTGCAGATTGGTTGATATGAGCCTTGAGATCACCCAAAAGTGCAGCCATATCTTGTGGTTTTACAACTAGGAGAATGACATCGCTAGTCGATGCCGCAGCTCCTAAATCCGCTTGAGTGATTCCATATCTATTGATTAACTCATGGCACCGTTCTTGCCGCTTTTCAACGATTGCAATATTGGCCGGTGCCATACCTGATCGAATGAGGGCAGCTATGAGAGCCTCTCCCATCACTCCGGCACCGATAACTGCAACCTTCTGTTGATTAGCCATAGCCAAAGACTACGCGTAGGCTCTGCGACTATGTCTGAAGTTAAACCAGGTTTTGCCCGCGACTGGGTCGAGTTCGCAGATCCCAACGATGAATCCGAGATCTTTAAATGTGATCTCACCTGGCTGACTTCCAATTGGACCTGTATCTATGGCGATGGCTGCCAAGGGGTTTTTAAGGACCGTCCTAATGACGGTTGTTGTACAGAAGGTGCAATGTATTCTGATGAGGATGATGAGAAGCGCGTTCAATTAGCGGCCCAACATCTGACACCACAGATGTGGCAATTTTATGAAGAGGCGCGCCCAAAGAAACCCGGTGGACCGCTTCGCATCACAGATTTAGATGAAGATAACGAACGCAAGACTCGTACCGTTAACGATGCATGCATATTCCTCAATCGCAAAGGATATGAAGCGCCAGGATTTACTGGTTCATTCGGATGTGTACTTCATCATTTAGCGCAGAAAGAGAACCGTCACTTTGTTGAGACAAAGCCAGATGTCTGTTGGCAATTGCCTTTGCGTCGCAGTTTTGAAGAACGCGAAGTCGGCGAGCGCGAATATTCAATTACAGTCATCGGTGAGTACGAACGCCTTGGTTGGGGCGACGGCGGAGATGATTTCGATTGGTACTGCACAAGCAATACCGAAGCTCACGTTGGTAGCGAACCTGTCTACATCTCAAACCGAGCAGAGTTGATTGCCTTGATGGGACAAGATGCCTATGACATCTTGGCTAAGCACTGCGACCTTCGCGTGCAGGGAATCAAAGATGCCCAGGCGCGCAGCCTTCCGCTCTTTGTAATTCAGCACCCGGCAACACTTCAAGCTGGCAAGTAGCCCACCCGTCACACCTTTGCTTTAGGCTCACCCCATGGCCAAGGTTGATAAAGATCCATTTCGCTGTAGCGAGTGTGGATGGACATCCCAAAAATGGGTCGGTCGATGCGGTGAATGCCAAGCGTGGGGTTGTGTTGAAGAGATTGCGGCCCCGAAGAAACTCTCACTTGTTGCAGGCGCAGTCTCACATGCAGCAACTCCGATTGGCGATGTTGATCTGACATCTGCTCGCGCTCGCGAAACTGGTGTGAGCGAACTCGATCGCGTACTCGGTGGAGGACTCGTTCCAGGGGCTGCGATCTTGCTGGCTGGCGAACCTGGTGTTGGAAAATCTACTCTCCTGCTTTCGGTTGCAGCACAGACTGCCGCAAAGGGAATGAGCGCTCTCTATATCAGCGGTGAGGAATCTGCTTCACAAGTAAGACTTCGGGCAGAGCGTATCAATGCAGTCGATCCACAGTTATTTTTAGCATCAGAGACAGATCTTGGTGCAGTTATCGCCCATATTGATGCGGTAAAGCCGGCGCTATTAATTATCGATAGCGTGCAGACTATCGGAAGTTCAGCGGCAGATGGGGCACCAGGTGGTGTAACTCAAGTACGCGAGGTTGCAGGAGCTTTGATCCGTATTTGCAAAGATCGCGACATCACTCTGCTCTTAGTTGGACATGTCACTAAAGATGGATCTATCGCTGGTCCTCGATTACTTGAACA